>JABDKK010000162.1 GCA_013002265.1 Candidatus Nitrosopumilus sp.
CCCTATTGCGAATGGTGACAGCACTAATGCCTGATATTTGAGAAAGTCGAGTTTGTGAAATTCTTTCATCATTTTTCTTTACCGCTAGATATACTGCAGCTGCTGCCATTGACATTGGATGTTTTCCGGAATTTATGCCTGCCTTTTGACTAAATTCCAAAATTTTTCTTGCATCACGCATAGTTTTTTCAGAAATTTGGGCCTCACTTGATATGCGTGAAATGAATTCGGATGGGTTGTAAGACTCAGAATGGACTTCAAGATTTCTACAAAGAAGACGATATGTTCTCTGGATTATTTTCTTTTTAATTCCTGATGCATTTGCAATATCATCCAATGTTCTTGGTGTATCTGTCATTCTACATGCCATGTACACTACTGCACAAAGAATTGAATGATTTGAACGACCTGCAAGTAATTTTTTCTGTTCAGCTTTTCTAAATAAATATGCTGATTTCTCAACAACATATTCAGGTAAGGCTAGCTTTGATCTAATTCCATCAAGAAAAGTAAATGCTTTTACAAATGACTGCTTTGTAATTGAAGATTTACTGTTTCTATCCCACATTCTTAGACGGTGAAATGATTGCTTGTTTTTGGTAGATAGAATTCTCCCTGAAGCATCTTTGTTTTGAGATTGAATTGATGTGGATAGTCCCATATCTGCCATTTTTAATGATATTTTTTGTCCCGTTCTAGAATTATTTTGATAGTCTTCCATGGTTTGATTTTGATTTTCTGGACCAAAATCAATAATTTTTTCAGACAGTACCTGTGCACAATTTTCACAAGCTATTTCACCTGTAACGACATCAGTGATTTTAAAATAATGTTGGCAAGTTTCCTCTAATTTTCTTTGCTCCATACATGGTATGTTTTTTTATTGAATTTTAACCACATTGAATATTAAAAATAGTGCTAAACAATTTTTGAAAATATTTCTTTCCGCTTTATTTTTATTTGATTTTCTAGACTATTAATAAATAAAATTGGCACTAGAAATTAATTTATCACTAGGTTATATGCAATAATTGTATAACTTTGATATGGCTGAAGAACAAGAATGGGCTAATTTGCTAGCAGAAATTTTTGAAAAACTCACTCAAAAACATGCCTCAATCACATATGACTTTGAGGATCTTGCAATGAATGGGAGAGTAGAAAAAGATGGCAAAGTAATCCCCACAGGTACGGTTGCCTTAACTGGTAAACTGACTATAACTGCAAAATGAGGTGATTGAAATGAAAGATTTTCAACTCCCTGCATATTTTTTATCCTATCTGGATAATGGATCTCTTAAAATAAAGTGTGATGGAAATCCGTCAATAAATTTTCTCATTGATGGTGATTCTAGAATTATTGATGTTCTTGATGTTCCAATTAAACTTGATAAAAAACCTGGCTTGATAAAACAATTATCAGAAGGAAAAGATCTTGCAAAAAATCTTAAAGATAAAGGAGTTACACTTGAAATCCGATATCAAGGTAAAACTGCGCTAAAATTAGGAAGAGATGCAAATCCCAAACTTGCAAAAATTGTTACATTAAGTAATGATATTGAGATATCTGATTTGAAAATTCTAAAAAAACTGAGCGATGTATTCTAATAATATGATTATAAACAATGAATTTCTCCAAAAATTTGTAATATAAGATGTCTCAAAAAATAACAACAGAAATGCAGTATAAAGAAAAACCATTTAGTATTTTGGTAACTGGTGCAACTGGTTTTATTGGCTCTAGATTGATATCTGATCTAACCGCAAATGGATATTCTGTTAAGGGAATGTCTAGAAGAAAAATTTCATCAACTGGAAATATTAAATATGTACAGGCTGATGTTTTTGAACCATCAGAATTAGAGGATGCCTTATCTGGAGTTGAAATTGCATATTATCTGCTTCATTCTATGGAAGGGAATAAAGAAGAATGGAAGGAATTTGCTAATCGTGAGAAAATACAGGCTCAAAATTTTTTAAATGCTGCCACCAAATCTGGTGTCAAAAGAATCATCTATCTGGGAGGATTGGTAAATGATAGTATTTCGCTATCGCCTCATATGAAAAGCAGAAAGGATGTCGGTGAAATACTTGCATCAGGGACTATCCTAGTTACTGAATTACGGGCTTCTTTGATTATTGGAGCTCAAGGTGGATCTTATGCAATGCTTCGATATCTTGTGGAAAGATTGCCTGTCATGGTTTGTCCTTCTTGGGTTAAATCACTTGCACAACCAATTGCAGTTGATGATGTAATCCTATATCTCAGGGGATGTATGGAGAAGCCTGAAACCACCGGCAAAATTTTTGAGATAGGTGGACCTGAAAAAGTCACTTACGAGCAGTTAATGCGAATTTATGCAAAATATTTGCGAAAGAAACTACTAGTATTACAAATACCCTTTTTGACTACACGTTTATCATCATATTGGGTAGATCTAATTACTCCTGTTAAGGCATCTTTGGCTAGACCTCTAATTGACAGTCTAGTTCATGATACTGTTGTAACTGACGACTCTATAACAAAAATTATTCCTGGCTCGTTAAAATCTGTAGTTGAATCAATTGATATTGCAACTAAAGAAATTAGAGAAAATCCTCCCGACACTCCACTAAAAGAAGAACGGACTGGATTTAAAATAAATCAAAAACTCTTGATGGTTTCATTGATTGCAATGGCATTTGTAGGTACTACATTTTATTGGCTTGATGATCGAACTGAGCTTTCTGAACCAATTTGGATTTTTGCTGGAATCATATGGTATATTGGAATTATCGCAGCAATATTCTTTGTAAAAAATAAGACAAGGCTGGGATATCTTATTGGTGGAATTTTGTCTTGGATAACTCTAGCGTTTTGGCTATTTGATAATTTTTACTTATTATTTAACACAACATTGATTATTACACAACCAAATGAAGTGATAACAATTAGAAATATTATTTGGGTTGCATTATCTGCAGTTGCAGTATTTGCATCGCATAATACTTTTCATAAAATAATAGATTACCAATTCAAAGGTAAACCTATCTGAGAATTCTTTTTCTGTTTTCAAATATCTTGATGTTAAAATTTATTTAAAAAAGTCTTCTAATCTTTCATCGAAAAAACATACAATTATTTTAAATACTAACAAAATTCAATGCAATTATGACTTCAGAATATGGTAGCTTCTTAGAAGAATTATGGAGTGAGTTTCCTGGACTATCTGAAAAAGAAATAACTGATATCACTGATCATAATATCCTATGGACTCTTGATGAATACATTAAGGCTGGATACGTTAATTTTAAAACAGGCAGAAAAGAACTATATCGACTCAGTATTTTACTTGAAAATTTTGCAGTAAAAAACAATGTTCCACTGTTTGCAACATTTGAGACTGAAAAAAGATACAAGTATGTTGAAGACAGATACATTGAAATTCTTGAAAAAATTCCAAAAGCCTGGATTATTGGAAATTTCAATAATCCCTTCCTAGCTAAACAACCTCCAAAAAATTCAGAAGTGATTAGTTGTGATGGAACAAATATTTCTGATATGTGGATAGTCATTACAAAGAATTCAATGGGGCCATTTGGTCTTGTTGCTGAAAATATTGGTGATGGTCAATATCGTGGTTTTTTCTCAATTAGCCCCCCTCTCATGAAAAAAGTAGTGGAAAATATATCAAAATCACTGAAGATTTCCGTTGATTTATCATAATATTTTTTGGAGTAAGACGTATTCACTAATGCTCACAAATTAGTTTGATGATTACAAAAAACAATGTTTTTCATAAATTGGTACAATATGATCCTAGTGGTAAAATGCTTTTTTTAACAAATTAAATAAATGTCAAAAGAATCAATATATCTCATGG
>JABDKK010000170.1 GCA_013002265.1 Candidatus Nitrosopumilus sp.
ATGTGATGTTCTTACGAGGTGATCATGGTTCAATCGCACTTCAAGTTTTCTGGCCATCAGCTGGAGTTCATAGTATTATCATCTTCTCTTTAGTAATCGGGGCATTTATGCTGAAAATGAATATTCAAAGAAAAAGAAAAATTGTTTATTTTATTCTTGGAATAATTGGAACAATTACAGTTAACTTGATTAGGATTTTTTCATTATCCTGGTATGCCCTTAAGGTGACAACTGACCCTGTAGCCTGGGAAGAATATCATAAAATTGCTGGTGAAATAATGTTTTTGCCATGGCTGTTTGCATTTATTCTGGTGGTGATTTTGATTGAATCAAGAAGGCTTAAAAAAATTGAATCTCAAAATTCTACTTAGAAAAAACTAGTGATATCCCTCTGACCTTGAATGTCTGATAGTTCTGACACTTTTACTCCTAGTCTTCTAATGGTTGTGGTTTGATTTTCTAGAGCTTCTTTCAATAATATCGTCGCATTTTTTTCTAATTCGTCATAATTTGAAGTTGGATTTTTTAGCATTCTTGATTTTGATTTGTTTGATAAGTCTGATTGAACAAAATGTATGCCTATGGATTTGAAAGTTTTGTTATTTTTAATTACAATCTCGTGTACTTCCTTACACAATTGAATTAAATTTTCATACAGAAATTGATGTTCTTTGGAATCTTTTTTTAAAGTTGAAATCTTACTAAACTGAATACTTTGTTCTCGCTTTTTTACTGGATCATTATCTATACCTCTAACTGCATTGAAGATGTATGCTGCATTTTTTCTGCCAAATTCTTTATTCAAAGTAAAAATGTCTAATTTTTTTAAATCCTGAATAGTCTCTAATTTCATCTCTGAAAACTTTTGTTCAGTTTTTTTACCAATTCCTGGAATGGTTCTAATTTTTAGTTGTTCTAGAAAACTCTCAACCTTCTCTGGATATACAATTGTTAATCCATCTGGTTTTTTAAAATCTGATGCGATTTTTGAAATTAATTTATTTGGGGAAATTCCCACTGAACAACTTAGTTTTACTTTGTCTCTAATTTCATTTTTAATTTGTTGAGCAAGATGCATTGCAGCATTAAAATCTCCTCCTACCCTTTTTGTTACATCCAGATATGCTTCGTCTTTTCCTACATATTCAAAAACATCTGCACAGTTTTTTATTATTTGCATCGCCTTTTCTGACATTTCAATATAGTATTCAAAATCCACTGGTAGGAAAACGGCATCATTTCTTTCCTCCAACCTTTTCTTTGCAAATGATATTGGTATGCCTGATTTAGCTCCGTATTTTCTTGCAGTGTAATTTGCAGTGGCTATTGCTCCGCTGTCTCCGCCTCTATCTGAGAAAACACAAACACAAACTGGTTTTGACTTTAATTCTGGATTTCTAATTTCCTCACATTGAGCATAAAAATAATCAAAATCTATGTGGAAAACCACTCTTGTTTCCAATACCGCTCATTTTACATTTGGTTATTACTATATTGTGTATTCATCTAAATATTGAGTGGTATTATTACTCTCATGGATTATCCTGTTTCAGTAGATGATAAAGGAATCAATTTGAAACCTGAAAAAATGGAAAAGGAAAAATTATATCATTGTATTTTTAAAGACAAGGCTATTTTGATTTTCAAGGATTCACAAGATGTTTTGAACTGTTATGAAATTGAAGAAAAGGATCTAGTTGATAAAATTCGTGTGTGCAACAATCAAGAAGATCTTGAAAAATTGTTTGATGACTATCTCAAATCACAAAACCTCAAAAATTAAATAAAAGCCAAAGAAAATTTTGTTATTACAGGAATCAAAAATTGAGCGACCCAAAAAAATCTAAAGATGCAGAAGATATTTTATCGGAATTTGATTCTAGAAAAAAATCTGAATCTAAACCAGAATTAGAAGCTCCTGCATCAGAACCAGAATTAGAAGCTCCTGCATCAGAAACTCCTACTATTGAATCTACAAGTGATTCAAAATCTCAAAATGACAAAACAAAATACTTTTCTGATTCACCACATTCTAACGAAGAACGAGACGTTATCTTTGTTGGAACAAAACCTATAATGACATATGTTTCTGCAACATTAACTCAACTTTCCACAAGACCCACTGTTACAATTAAAGCAAGAGGAAAAAGAATTACGCAGGCTGTGGATGTATCTCAAATGATTGTTAAACGCATGGATTCTGTTGGATATGTCATTAGCGATGTAAGAATTTCATCTGATTCACTTACATCACAAGACGGAAAACAAAGAAATGTCTCTACAATGGAAATTGATATTTCAAAAAATTAAGTTAAGAAATTTACTTCTTATTGGAACTGGAATATTTTTAGTTGGTATCTCTGTAGGGTTTATGGGATATTCCTGTGGAATTCAACACATGTTGCTAATTAACGATATTTCAGTATATGAAAATTCATTGGATCCTGAATTTTGTGAAAAAATAATTGAGAACATTGAAATGTTTAATGAAAACTGTGAACCTGAAATAGAAATTTTAGATTGTGGATGAATTAAAAACATCCATCAAGAATGTAATTCCAAAATAAATTAATACGATGCTCAACCCTGATATCAAAATTTTGTAGTTTCTATTTGAAAGAAATTTTGTACTCTTAGATGCAAAATAAGAAACTACTCCTAGCCATACAAAATCCATCCAAATATGTAATAAAAATACGATGAGAATTCCTGAGAATGCCCAAATCAACATTGCATCAGAAATTATTTTGAATCCTATTGTAAGCCACCACATTATGAAAAATGGATTTAAACCAGTGAGTGCAATACCCACAATTATGGGGTTCTTTTTTGATTCTGAAAAAATTGATTTGTTTTTTCTTAATGTTGTTTGTATTTGAATGAATGCAAAGAAAAAAAGTGTAATAGCTCCTAGGATTGAAATAATATTTCTAAAATCAGGAAAAATTTCTAATGAAAATACTCCTACTCCTAACAGAATCACCAAAGGTAATTCTACAATTGTATGGCCAATTGCCATTTTGAGTCCTGATTTTGTTCCTCCTCGCAATCCATATGATACGTTTGCTGCAAAAAGAGGACCAGGAGCCATTACCCCCGATGCTGAAATTACAATAACGGTTAATGCAAATTGAAATATTTGCTCCATAATTCATTGATGATTTTGGTTGTGAAATAAAGATGATTGAAACTACTTATCCATACATTGAATCTTTAAGGTTTCCTGCTTCTGTTTGAGTTTCTTTCATGATTGTTGCTGCCTTTTCTGCTTCACTTTGCAATTGCTCAATATTACATGTTGCTCCTGGAATTAATTTTGACATCGCATCACAAAGTTCCGCACTTGATTTGAAATCTGGCCCTGTTCCATCTGTGTGAAAAATGATTACTATTACATCTTGACCTGTCATTAATCCTTCATTCAGTAAAATCCCTGGAATTCCAGGAATTGTTCCATGCTCTAAAACCTTTAATCCTGCATCTTTAATTTTTTTTCTTGCAGAATCTGAATTCCCAACTCCAATCATTTCCTTATTTCCGTCAGGTGATTTTATTGCAACGCTGCTTAGAATCAATCCTACTTTGTGTTTACTTGCCCACTTTAACATTGTTTTAGCTGCTATTCTATGAAATGATTGATCTAGAGTGAGATATGAAAGAAAAATTCCTACCTTCAAATCATTATTTACAAAAACTCTCGTAGGATAACTTGGCTTTCCATTTTTAACAATGCTTATTGGTGGAAAAAAATCTGAATCAATCACCGCACCTAAATCAAATTTTGACGTATGTATCATTGATTCTGAAGCAATTGCACTACTGAATCCTACAGATGGAAATCCATCAATTAGGTAACCTCCTTCTAAATTAATTGGATTAATTTCTCTAATTCTTATTCTTGGAAGCAATGAATAATTTTTACATCTATTGAATAATAGTTTTTGTCTATTTTCTAATCTGTTTTTAATTTTGAAATTAATCCAGCATAGATAAATGGCAAGATAGTAGTAACTTCTGCATGTAGTGTAGCTTGTTTTGCTCTCTGTGTAACTTTTCCCCATGAAATTGCTTCTTTTACTAATGCCCCACTAAGACTTCCATCAAATTCTTGTGCTGTGGTGATGTAAAATGCATAATCCAACCCTTCTCTATATTGATTCCACCATAAAGTATGGTGTTTTGAAATTCCTCCTCCAATCATAAATGCTCCTGATTTCTGTGCTTTGAAAATTAATCCCGAAAGTAAATTTGCATCGCCTGCCATGTCCAGTTTGAAATCATTGTGTTTTTGGATAAATAACCAAATTTGACTTCCAACTGCACCATCCATTATTCCTGGAACTATGACGTTGATATTGTTTTTGTATGCCCAAAATAGAAAAGAATCTTCTCCTAGATGCTTTCCAATCATTTTGCAAATGTCTGAAGTAGTCATCTCTTTTACGCCTTTTTGATACTCTTCTTCTAAAAATTCCTGCATCTTCTCTTCAATTAATGGACCATAACTATCCATTGGTACAAGGACATTTCCCAATCTGTGAATATTTTGATTAGCTAATTCCATATCGTCCATTGTAAATGATCCTTCTTTGTAATTTGAAAAATGCCTTGCAATATCGTGGTCTAATGCACCACAAGTAGTTATTACAACATCAAACCATTTCTTTTTAATCATGTTTTTAATAATGCCACGCAATCCAGTTGATACAACTGCCCCCACAAATGATATGAATCTAAGACATTCTTTATCTGAAATCATCTCTGATAAAATTTCTAAACCGTCTGATAGATTTACTGATTCAAAACCTCCTGATTGGGATAACTCCTCAAAAATTTTTTCGATTGAACTATTTGCATCTATTTCTATATCTTTGACAGGACGACCTGGTTCTAACATATTTTTCTTTGTTGGCGTCAAGTATAAAATTCTGCCTTAAACCAAAGAAATTTTTTGATCAACTAAGAAAACTTTAAACCCGCCAAATAACACCAAATTTCGAATGGCAGACAGAATAAAAGTTGGTTTAGTGGGAATTGGAAATTGTTTTTCAGGTTTAATTCAGGGCATTGAATACTATAGACAAAACCCCTCTCAACAAGTTATCGGAATAATTCATGATAAATTAGCAGGTTATGGTATACATGATATTGATTTTGTATGTGGATTTGATGTAGGTGAAAATAAAGTTGGAAAACCTCTCATGGAGGCAATTTATGAATATCCAAACATGGTTGATTGGATTCCTAAAGAAACAATGCCAAAAACTGATGCTAAAGTCTATGAAAGCCCTGTCTTAGATGGTGTGGGCTTGTGGGTGGAGAATCGAGTAAAGCCTATTCAGAGTAACAAAACAACCGAGCAAATTGCCGATGAAGTTAAACAAATTATCAAAGATACTGGCGCTGAAATTCTTGTCTCTTACTTACCTGTAGGCTCTGATAAAGTAACAGAGTTTTGGGCTCAAATTTGCTTGGATACAAATACTGCGTTTGTAAATTGTATTCCTTCCTTTATTGCATCTGATGAAAAATGGGCAAAGAAATTTGAAGAAAAAAACATTCCGTGTATTGGAGATGACATTAAAGGCCAAGTAGGAGCTACAATTGTTCATAGAACATTAGCAAAATTATGCAATGATCGTGGTACTAAAATTGAGAAAACTTATCAAATCAATGTGGGGGGAAACACTGATTTTCTAAATATGAAAGAACAAGATAGATTGGTTTCAAAGAAGATATCAAAAACAGAAAGTGTTCAAAGTCAACTTGATGAAAGATTAGACGATGACCAAATCTATGTTGGTCCTTCTGATTTTATCCCCTTTTTAGGAAACACCAAACTCATGTTTATGAGAATTGAGGGTCGCCAATGGGCAAACATTCCATATAATATGGAAGTCAGATTGGAAGTTGATGACAAAGCAAATTCTGCTGGAATTGTAATTGATGCTGTGAGGTTGGCAAAAATTGCCTTAGATAGAAGAGTAGGCGGTCCAATCAAATCTGCAAGTGCATATTTGATGAAGCACCCAATTGAACAAACATCTGATGTTGCAGCAAAAATTGCCTGTGAAAAGTTTGTTGCTGGCGACTAGTCACTGAAACTTTTTTGCATCACTAAATCTACTTTTTCTGGTATTTTCATATTTTTCTAGATTAAAATCTCTTGCAATTCCCACTTCTCCTTGAATTTTGTGTATTTTTGTAGTCACAACCTTGTTTTTTTCGGTTAAATCCACAATCATACTATTTCCGCCAAACCTGCGATTCTCTACATTTGCTGCAATTATGGGAATTCTGTTTTCAAGTGCCCTGACTTGAACATACATTTTCCATGGCTTAATTCCTCTTCTGACAATCCTGCTTGGTGAGAATAATACTTGTGCTCCTTTTTTTACTAGGGTGTTTGCAACATTTGGAAAAACCATGTCATAACAAATTATCACTCCAAATTTGCAGGCTGTATTGAAGATTTTGGCCTCTTTTCCAGGCGTGACATTTTCACGCTCATAATCAAATGGATGAATTTTCTCTTGCTTTCCAATGATCTCCCCATCAGGCCCAATAATTGGTGAAATAATGGATGTCTTTTTCTTACTAGTCTTATAAAATGCTCCTGGAATAATGGTCATGGAATAGTCTTTTGCAATTTTTTTAAAATCTAAAAAATCATTCTCTAAAGAAGATATTTCATTATTTTTTAACCACTGCTCAGGCATGCATACAATGTCTGTCTCCTTTTGCCCCAATTTTTTAAGTAGTTTGGAAATTCTTGAAATCCCTTCTTCATTTGTTTTACAAGATGTAATCTGGATTAACCCTAACTTTGTCATAATTTTACAACTCGTAAATGGAAATTATAGATAGGCTCAACTGACGATCATTTTTTTCCTTCATGAATATTATATTAACCACTACGAAAAAAATCATACTATAACAAGAAAAATTATGCAATTCTGTCAACTAAACTTGTTTTATGACTACAATTTAGTCAATTGATCATGCAACTCACTGGATTCAAATAAAAAAATCCCACAATTATTACTAGCTCTAAATTCGTGCTACTTCTAACTTGTATCGTGCATTTTGAGTTTTGGTCTTGAGTTGGTATTGACAACAGGGACATCTGATACCGTCCCATATGACAAACAAACCACAATGAGAGCAGTATTTTTGACCTTCTGCATATCTTAACCCACTATGAGATCTTGTTGCTTTATACCGATTACATATATTTACACATGACAATGTTATGACAAAAACAAATTTGAATTTGAATTATGTCTGTCATATTCTGTATCGATCAATGTCAATTTAATGTATATATACATCATATGTGGTATAATGATTAGTTGACAATGACTGACAATCCAACTTCTGAATTGGTAGAACTAAATTGCGGCTGTGCAATAAATGAAAATTCGGGTGAATTGTACAAAGAATGTATGTCTCACCAAAAGGCTTACTTTGTACAATAATTTGATTTTTTGATTATATGACGTTCAAAATACTAAATTTATGTTGATTGTTAATCGAAAATATTGCCAAGATTATGAACCCCTAGAG
>JABDKK010000171.1 GCA_013002265.1 Candidatus Nitrosopumilus sp.
CTTGGTATGGTCTTGACATTAACTCATCTGTGCTAAAGCTTAGTGGTTCAATTGGGCTTGCCTTCCACATAAAATAGAATCTTACCAAATCAGCAGGATATTTCTCTAGTGTCTCTTCTCCCTCCAAAACATTACCTTTGCTTTTGCTCATCTTACCTCCTTTTTCATCAAGCACATGTCCTTGAAACAAAAATGACTTGAATGGAGGTGTTGGTCCATTATTGAGAATTACATTTTCAATAAGTAGTGTATATGCCCATCCTCTTGTCTGATCAATTCCTTCAGTTAAGAATGGTGCTGGAATTTCATTTGTATATTCTTCATCAGTTAGTGATGAATATGGTGCAGAACCACTGTTGTGCCATGTGTCTAAAACGTATTCTTCTCTGTTAGTTTTAGTACTACTACATTTTTTGCATTTTACAGAAATATTATCAATCCATGGTCTGTGCAACTCAAAGTCTGGACCATCAGGAAGACTGGTTGATGCATCAATGATTTCTTTTCTTGAAAAGAACCAATTTTTCTCACCACAAACCTGACAATTCCAAACAGGTAGTGGACATCCCCAAATTCTTTCCCTTGATATACACCACGGATGTCTTTCTTTGATAATTCCAAGGAATCTGTTTTTTGGCTGCTCAAAAAAGTATTCTACACTTTCAGCTGCATCAATTGCTTTGTTATCTAGTCTGTCTAATTTGTAAAACCATCCTCTTCTTGCAAGCCAAACAATTGGGTGGTGTGATCTCCAGCAAAGTGGATACTTGTGTTTTATTTTTCCAATTTTGACTAGCGCGTTACAGTCTCTAAGATCTTCTACAATTGTTCTGTCTGCATCTCTGACAAACATTCCTTGGTATTTGCCTGCCTGAGATGTGAATTTGACTTCATCATCAATTGGGCTGAAAATTTTCACATTTCTTTTGTTTGCAATTTTGATATCTTCCTCACCGTTTGCTGGTGACAAGTGAACTAAACCACTTCCTGTGCTAGCATCTACAAATGATTCAGATACTGCAACATGGAAATTATCTGCTTTTGAGCATTCTCTTAGTTCTGGGATTGAATCTAAAAGTGGATGAATGTATTTCTTTCCTTCAAATTTTGAGCCTTTTTGTGTTTTCCCAATTTTATAATCTTCTATCTTTACTTCCGTCATGAATTCTTCTAGTCTGGTTTTTCCAACAATCCAAGTTTCATTTTTAACTTTGACATAAACATAGTCCTCATCTGGTTGAAAACCAACCATTGCATCAGTAACAAGTGTAAATGGCATTGTCGTCCATACAATCAAAAATGCATCTTCATCAACTAACTTTACCTTGTAGTACAGCGATGGATCTTTTACTTCCTCATAGCCTTGATTTACCTCTGCATGGCTAAGAGATGTTTGGCAACTAGGACAATACGCAATCACAGTAAAGTCTTCTTCTAGTATTCCATTCTCATGTGCTTTTTTTAGAATCTGCCATTCTCTTTCTATGAATTCATCTCTGTAAGTCCAGTATGCTTTTTTGTGATTAAATGACATGCCAAGCATATCGTCAACTTTGACCCAAACTCTGTTGTATTTTTCTACAACTTTTTTGCATTCTGAAACAATTCTCTCAATTCCAAATTGTTTGATTGCCTCTGTCTTTCCACCTGTTACTCCTAATTCTTTTTCAACTTGTAATTCTACAGGAAGTCCCTGAGTATCCCATCCTCCATTGAATTCAATTTTTTTTCCTTGCAGTGTGTTGAATCTATACCACAAATCTTTGATGATTCTACCTCTTAGGTGTCCAGCATGTGGAATGCCATTCATAGTAGGAGGCCCCTCGATAAATCGGATTTTTTCTGGTTTGTCTGACGCAAAAATTTGTTTTTCTAAATCAAATGAATTGATGTATTCTTTAACCTGTGATTCTATTGACTTTGCATCAAATTTTGTAGAAAGATCCATCTGGATTTTCTAGTGAGGGTGGCATTATAAAGCTAAATTGGTTTTACAAGATTTGGATTATATTGTTGAAAAAAAGATAATTTCCATGGTAAATGTGCTAGTTGTTGGCTCTGGAGGAAGAGAACATGCATTATCATGGAAATTATCTCATAGCAGTAAAGTTGAAACTGTTTTTACTGCGCCTGGAAATGGGGGAACTGAAAACAACGTTCCAATCAGTGTTGATGATATAGATGGCTTGGCTGAATTTGCTAAAAAAAATAATTGCTTTACTGTTGTTGGACCTGAGGATCCTTTGGCAGCAGGAATTGTAGACAAATTCAATCAACTTGAACTCAAAATTTTTGGTCCAACAAAGAAAGCAGCTCAACTAGAATCTAGTAAAATATGGGCCAAGGATTTTATGAAGCGCAACAATATTCCCACTGCAAGATTTGAAATCTTCGATGATCCAAAAAAAGCCCAGCAATACGTAGAGTCCCTTGATTACAATGTAGTTGTAAAGGCTGATGGACTTGCAGCAGGAAAAGGAGTAATTGTTTGCAATAGCAATGAAGAAGCAATTTCTGCAATTCAGACCATCCTTGTAAAAAAGACGTTTGGTGAGGCTGGAAATCGAATAATAATTGAGGAGAGAATTGATGGAATTGAAGCATCATATATTGCACTATCCGATGGTAAGATTGCAATTCCAATGGCGTCAAGCCAAGATCATAAACGAATTTTCGATAATGACACAGGACCTAACACTGGCGGCATGGGTGCATATTCTCCAACTCCAATTATTGATGATGTACTGTCTAAAAAAATTCAAGAAAAAATTATTGATAAAACAATTCAGTCTATGGCAAATGAAGAAATTGATTTTAGAGGATTTTTGTACGCAGGAATAATGATTAGAGACAATGAACCCTATGTTTTAGAATACAACGTTAGAATGGGTGATCCAGAATGTCAGCCTATCACTATGAGAATGGATTTTGATTTGTTTGATTATTTTGTTGCAAGCTCTGAAGGAAATTTATCCTCAATGCCACCTATTTCATGGAAGAATCAGTTTGCAGTATGTGTTGTCTTGGCATCCCAAGGATATCCTGAGGCCTACTCGAAAAATGAAGAGATTACAGGATTTGAGTCTGTTTCAAACAAATCCCATGTTTTTCATGCTGGAACAAAAAAATCCGATGGCAAGATTCTATCAAATGGTGGCAGAGTCTTAGGAGTTACTGCACTAGGTGATACATTAGAATCGGCAATTGCAAATGCCTATGATTCAGTTGATAAAGTGTCTTGGCCTCACAAATATTTCCGAAAAGATATCGGACAAAAAGGTCTTGCCTATCTTTGAGTTTGAATCATTCTGTCTTCTGTAACAATCCAATCTATTAATACATCATGATCATCTTTTGGAATTCTTTTTACAATTTGTTTGTCTAGAGTTATAGAAATTGTTGTAGTCTTGTTTTCAGCTAGAAATCTATCATAAAACCCATGACCGTATCCTAATCTTATCCCATCTGGTGTAATGCCGATAGTTGGTACTATCACTACATCGAGATTGTTATCTGTTGGGCAGTCATCTTTTGGCTCCATGATATCAAAATTACCCTTCTCTAGGCTTGAAAAACTAGTTATTTTTCTAAACTCTAAATTTTTTCCAACAACTTTGGGTAAGAAAACTTCCTTTCCATCACTAATCAACTCTTGTATGATATCTTGAGTTAAAATCTCACTTCCTATTGGATAGTAAATTCCAACTTTTGTTGCATTTTTGTATGCATAGATTTTCTTTAATTTTTTTTGTATCTTTGCGCTTGCAATCTTCATTAAATCATAAGATGTGTTGTCTCTCTTTTCTAAAAGAAGATTTCTAAGTGATTTCTTTTCGGTATTATCTTCCAATTTGACTACTCAGTGATGCTGCTGTAACTGTATTTTTTAGTAACATTGCAACTGTCATTGGACCAACTCCTCCTGGAACTGGTGTTGCATAAGATGCTTTTTCTATAATTTGATCATAATCTGAATCTCCAACTAACTTTTCATTATGTCTTGATATTGCAACATCAATTATTATTGCACCATCTTTTATCATCTCAGATGTTAAAGTAAACTTGTTCCTATCTCCAACTGCAGTAATTATGATATCAGCTGATTTACACAACCCTTTTAGATTCTTTGTTTTGGAATGGCATGTCAGTACAGTAGCATTTTTCTCTAATAGCAAATGATACAGTGGCTTTCCTACAAGATTGCTTCGATTAATCAACACTATGTTTTTTCCTTCTAGTTCTATGTTATGATAATCAAACATCTCCATTACGCCTGATGGTGTACATGCAACAAGAACTGCCTTTTTCATTGCAAGCAATCCTGCATTATGTGGTGTCAGCCCATCTACGTCTTTTATTGGTGAAATTCTAGATGTTGTTGCAAACTCATCTAGTTGTTTTGGCAATGGCAGCTGAACTAATATTCCATGAACAGAATTATCTGAATTCAAATTATCAATAACACTGTTTAATTCGTCTTGGGTAATGTTAGACTCCAGTTTGTGATCCTTGGTTGCAATTCCTACCTCCTGGCATGCATTGTGTTTGTTTCTAACATATGTAGCCGAGGCTGGATTGTCTCCAACTAGAACTGTGGCTAGACATGGGTTTATTCCATGAGATTTTAACTCCTCAACTGCTTTTTTGACCCTGTCCTTGACTGATTGAGCAATAACTTTACCATCAATTCTAACTCCTGTCATGGCCTACTTTTGATGTGTAGATATTTAATTCTTGGAATTCAGTTGTGGCAATCTTAGAAAAGAAATTTAATGGCGTTTTTTCTAGTTGATTCATGTTTGTAATGATGGCAGATATTCAACTCAAAGAAGGCGCAGAAGAGGATTTCAAAAAATGGTTTTCTGAATCAAATAAAGTCCTCTCAAGTTTTCCAGGATTCATTTCTAGAAAGTTTCTGAAATCCCCTGATGGAAACTATAGAATTCTTGTAGAGCATGAAAGTAAAGAAACTTTTGTCAAAATGCATCAAAGTCCAGAACATGAAAAAATTCATCCAATGGGATATTCATTTATGAGTTCAGATCCTGTGAGAAAAACATTCACCGTAGCTGCTGAATAAATTGAAGCTAGATTATGATTTAGCCTCATATTATAAGAAAATCAAAAACAGTAACACATACTTTCATACATTTTTCAATAACTCAAATTTATCTGCAGGAGTTTTAATTTTACAACCTGGAGAAGAAGACACACAAACTCCTCATGATAGTGATGAGATATACTATATCATATCCGGTGATGGCTATCTGAAAATTAAGAACAAAGATTACAAGGTATCAAAAGATAAAGCATTCTTTGTAGGACAAAACGTTGAGCATTATTTTCATGGCAACAAAAAAGAACTCAAGGTGCTGTATTTTTTTGGTGGCCCTGACTCTTAACTAATTATGGTTTTTCTACCAGAAACCTTGATCTTTTTTCTTGCAAAAAGATTAACTGCTTCAGGATAAATTCTGTGTTCTTCTTTTAGAATTCTTTTTGAAAGTGACTCTTCAGTGTCCTTTTCTTTGATCTTAACTACTGCCTGAATGATAATAGGC
>JABDKK010000218.1 GCA_013002265.1 Candidatus Nitrosopumilus sp.
ATTTAACAATTGAAGATAAAGTTGAGTTAATTAAGATGAATTTTCTAGAAGAATATGGTGGCGTAGAATATGAAAGGAAAATATTTGTTGAACAAATGAATAAGGATATTGATGAGTGTGATATTGAATCATTCCTCACTTTTAATAAAGAAAAATCAAATGTCTTCAACATGAATTACAATTGGGAGTATACTATGGAATGTAAAAATACATGGAATACTTACAATGACCGTCAATATAGAATTTATAATTCTGATGTCACAGGTCAAGTAATTTCTAATAAGTATACTTTGAATTTGACAAATGATTCAAACTATAGAATTTCTGGAAATTATGAAGATCAAAAATATTCAAGTTCTGGATTTTTGATGAGAAGTTTCACTTTCGAAAAGGGCTTAAATGAATTACAGGATTTTAGTGGCTCTATTTCTTTTATTGGCAGTTCTTGTGAAATTGACTTAACAAGTGGAGATTATACTGAGGTTGGTAAGTATAGTTTTATTTTTAAAATAAACAATCTTAAAATATTTAATGATAAGATTAGAATTAATGGAACGATGGCATTAGAATCAGGAAAATGGATACTAACATTTGAATCTGGTGAATCATTTAGTTTATAATCAAATGCTGAATTATTTTCACTTACTTTGATGATATTTCAAATACAACCATTGGCTATTCTCTTTCGAAACAAAGAAAACTCAACTACTTTACTATCTCGTTTACAAGCAGGTAATAGGTCCGCGCAAAAAGAAGTCTATGAGCAATACTTTGGAGCAATGGTTGGTGTGGCAATGAGATATGTAAGAACAAAAGAAGATGCTTATGAAGTTTTAAATGAAGCGTTTTTGCAAGTCTTTAAATCAATCAAATCTTTTAATGAGAAGGGTAGTCTGAAAGCATGGATATCACGAATTGTTTTTCATACAGCAATAGACCATGTTCGCAAAAATTTAAAATATCAAGAAATGAATTTGGTGTCAAACGAAGAACATCAAATCTCTGTCAATAATGATGCATTACAAAAAATGAATTTGAATGAAATTTATAAATGTATTCAGTTGTTGCCTGAAAATACCAGAGCTGTTTTTTCATTATATGTTATAGATGGTTATAAACATAAAGAAATATCTAAAATGCTTTCAATTTCTGAAGGAACGTCTAAATGGCATCTGAGCAATGCACGCAAAAATCTTCAAAAAATGTTAAACAAGATCACAAATGTCTAAAGAGAAATTATCAGAAGACATATTAAAGAATCGTATTCTTAATGAAGCGTTGGACTTTGATCCAAAGGCTTGGGAATTGATGGAAAAGAAGTTGGATGACAACCGATTACTATTAGGATTCTTGCCAAAGAAGATGGGCTTTTTCTTTTTAAGTGGATTACTTTTAATTACGCTTTCTTTGATATTTTTTAACTCTGATATTCTAAAGCCTCATAAGAATAAGGAATTTTCTGAATCGGAAATTTCGTCAATTAATAACCGAGAGAGCAATAAAGATATTAACCACGAAACACATTTGTCAGAAGACAAAAAAGATAACGAAAACCAAAAATTACAAAATGAACTTGAAAGCAATGAAGTAACGAAAGCGAAAGAATTGGAAAGTGAATCAGAGAGCCTAAATCATAATAAAACATCAAGTGATATTAAATCCACATCAATTAATACGTCTTCAAACGAGAATGATATATACTCAAGAAGTCAAAGTGATAACAGCCCAAAAGTTTTTAATAGGCTAAATCTCTCTGAGCAAGGCTCCACAAATATTTCTAAAGGCAATTCAAATGAATCCAATATAAATGAACTAGAATCTATAAATCAAACAGATAATTCATCAAGCATAAACAATACTAGTCAATCGTACAACTTCCAACAATCAAATAGCATTTCTTCCAATGGTCAACAGAACAACATCAGCAATAGTGAAGAAAAAAGTTTAAGCGAGCAATTATCTGAAAATGAAATTTTCGAATCTAAACTTATCTCATTATCCTTTATAGATGGATTGTCATTAAAACCTTTAGATTTTGAAAGGAACAAGATTGATATTTCACTTCCATTTACGGAAATCGAACCTGTCACTTTACCACTAAACAGGTTTTTCTTTGAAGTTAATATTAGTCATGATGTTTACAGAAATGAACTAGGTCCAAGTGCAGATCATGTACCCACTTTCCTACCAATAGGAATTGGATTTCAAAAATCTGTTTCCAATAAATTTTCTTATGGTGCACTATTATATTATCATAATGCACATAGTAATTCTAATATAAGGGTTGTTAAGGGTAAACCAGATGAGACTTTAGATCTTAACGCTGATATAACAAGAGTTTCTTTTGTCAACAATTATTTCTTTCAATATAATTCATTGAATAGAATTTTTTCTGCTCGAATCAAAACAGGACTTGGTCTTGAATACATTTCAAGATTTGTGACTGCGGAACTTACTGACGATTTCTTTGATGAAAGTTTAGGGTATAATGAAAATACGATTTATTACAAGCCAAATATTGTTTATGCTTACGGGTTCGATTTAACCTTGTCGCCATTCAAAAATCAAAAGTATTTACCAGCCTTGTTTTCCGGTATTGAATTTCAAAATTCTTTTTCTAGTGAGAATAAAGTAAATGGAGAATTGCAAGGATATTATGTTAATAGAAGCCAATTTGAAGACACTTATAATGGATTTGAAAATGCATTAGTTGAAAAGCACAGATATTTCACATTCTATCTTGGCATTAGAATTAATATATTTTAAAGATGACAATGATCAAAAATTATTACGCACTATTATTTTTATTGACATTATGCCTAATTGTTGCTTGCGCAAAAGAAACACCCATTGGTGAAGAGGTAGTTGTGAAATGTAGTGTTAATGAAGTAGAATTTAGTGAATTTTGTGTGGATACTACTATTCAATATTATATTGGATATCCAGAAAAGCCATGTATTGATTCTATGTTAATTCATTTTCCAAACCACCTCCAATCTTATAGCTCATATGGGACCGACGGGTATAGGGAAGATTTTGCCTTTTTGATCTATATTGAAAATTGGAATGTTTACCAAATGCTTCCTTTCGATTGTGTTCGAGAAAATTCTTTTCTTAAGTACGTTGTTTTAATTGATGAAAATGAGTTTGATGACTTAAGTGAAATTAATACTTGGTTTTACTATTTAAATCAAAGTGGTAATACGGTTATTGATTCAAGTGAAGTTAAATTTGTTCCTTGGCACTAATTATTTTACTGAAAATTCCTGAATTAGTCTCTCTAACATTTTAACGCCTTCTTTCAATTGTTCTTTTGAAATAAATTCATTTGCTCGATGCGCCTGAGCAATTGAACCTGGTCCGCATATGATGCTTTCAAATCCACCTTCTGCAAATTGCCCGGCTTCAGCAGCAAACGAAACAGTATCCCAAGAATTTATTCCTGAAATTGATTGAACCAGTTTTACAATATCCTTATTTTCATCTGTATCTAAAGGCGGCACAGGAGGGTGAACTTCCGTTGTGATGATTTCAAAACCAGGAAATGTTTCTCTTAGTTTTGCTGACCTTTCGTCACAAAAGGTTTTAAACTCCATCAAAATATCTGAAACGTTATCTTTTGGAATGACCCTGACATCCCACATAAATGATGCTTTGTCACAAATAACGTTTGGTGCGATCCCGCCATTAAATTTGCCAATGTGAATGGAAGTATGGGGTGGTGAAAAACGATCATCAATGTGTCCTTGATCAACCAGACTATTCATTTTATTTTCAAGCCAAAGAATCAATCGTGATGCTTCGTGAATGGCGCTCACTTCTTGTTTAATTCTGCTGCTGTGTCCTGCAGAACCGTTCACTTTTGTTTCAAGTACACAAATACCTTTTTGACCTATAATGGGTTGCATCATCGAAGGCTCACCAATAAGCGCAAATTTCGGTTTTTCAGAGTAATGGTTATTTATATGACGGATAAGTTCTGGTGCAGCAAGACAACCAATTTCTTCATCGTACGAAAAAGCAAAATAGATGGGCTTTTCAAGATTCGATTCAGTTAATTGCGGTA
>JABDKK010000003.1 GCA_013002265.1 Candidatus Nitrosopumilus sp.
AAGTTTGGCCTTTGCTGATATTAGATCTCCAGACACAATCAATAATTTAAAAAATAATTCTAATGTTGAAATTAATGTAATTGATCCTCTTTTACGTAAGGGTTATCTCTTCAAGGGCGAGGCTAAAATTATTGTAGATGCTAGTCTTTATGCTGAAATTCTTGCCTATTACAGAAGCATTGGAGTAAAAAGCCCAATAAGCTCAATTGTTTTAGTTGATATATCTCATGTGTCTGAGGTAACATCGCCTCTATATGATATGGGAAAATCAGAGCAGGAAATAAAATCAAAATGGAAGAAACATTTTGCTAAACTATGATAATGATTTCTTTAAATTTTCAAGTTCCTGTTTTGTAGCTTCATGTTCTTCTCTTTCTTTTTCCAGTAGTCCTTGAATAGTTTCCAATTCCTTTTGCGTCATGTTTAATTTTGATTTTAATGACCCTACAACTACACTTGCAGCTTCAATAATCCCTGCTGAACTTTTTTGGTTCGTACCTTCCCCCTGAATGATTTTTTTTTCTTTTGGGGTAAGTACACTGGTCTCTTCAAAGTGATCTTTCGTGTTTAATTCTTCTTTAGCATTGTATAGTCTTGAATTTGCTTCATCGAGCTCTTTTTGAGCTTCTGCTTGTTGTTTTCTGATGTTGCTAAGTGTTGCTTGCTCTTTTGTTACCTCTTCTTTTAACTCTTCGTGTTTTTTTGTTACTTCTTCTAGTTCTTCTTTTATCTTTGTTAGATTTTCTTCTGTTTTGTTAAATTCGCCAATTGATTTTGAATCTTTTATCTTCTGCGAGTTTTTAATTTTCTCCAAGGTTTCTTTATATTCACGCTGAATTACGTCTAATTCCATTCTTTTTTGGTTTAATTCTTTTTTTACTAACATCAAATTACTAACTGTTGTAGAATATTCTTCTTTTACAGTTTGAATTTTCTGTGTGACGTTTGTAATTTCTTCTTGTTTTTCTCTAAATTCTTTCTGTAAACCTTCAACTTCTAACTCTAGTTGCTCCTTGAGGATATACTCTTCACTTTTTTGAGATATTTTTTCCTCTTCTACTTTCTTTTTTCCAAAAAGTCCCATGTCTCTAAACAATAATCTCCAAAAGATGAATCTTTCTTATTGCTGCCTTACACGATTCCTGAAAAATTTCAGATAGAATCCCACTCCACCAATTATCAGTCCTCCAAACAATGACATCGTGCCTAACTCAGGCATGTTTGGGTAGATGTTTGGTGCCAGAAAAAGCATTAATGCACCCAAAATTATCAGTGCAAATCCTCCATTGTTTCTTGTTTTGTTGTGCTCTCCATGAACCATATCTAGACATACTCTGCTAATGTTTTGGAAACTTTTTTTCTTCCAATATCTTGGATGAAAGGACCTATTTTTGGACCTCTTGATGTTCCAAGAATGATTTGATATAATATTTTAAAGAAATCTTTTGGCTGAACATCATTTGATTTTGCAATCTGATAAATTGTATTCTGTATGTCTTCTGGCTCTTCATCTGCACCAAGTACATCAACAAGAATCTTTAATGCTTTTTTTGCAGATTCATCTATCTCTACCTGGATTTTTTCTTGCTGATCAAACTCATCTGAATAATTTCCTGCAATTTTTATTAAATTTTCAATTTCTGGTTCTGGATTTTTAATTACACCATAGTCTAACAATTTTTTAATTACTCTTTCTTGTCTGTTTTCTTTAAAGATTTTTGTTAATTCAATCAACAGTCTATAGTTTACATGAGTGCTTGATTGTTTTGGAGGGTTTAGTAAATTCACGTATTCATACAGACCTTTCATCTTTGTTAGTTTTGCCTGATTGTCTACTTTGATTCTTCCAAAGTAAATATCTTCTAGTTCGTTATACTCATTCATTAATTCTGGAATGTCTTCTAGTCCTAATTCTCTGGCACCTGAAATTCTTTTGTATAATAATAATAGAATTGATTTGGGACTGCCAAATTCCAACCATTTCTGGGCCGTCAAAACATTTCCCAATGATTTTGAAATCTTTTTTCCTCCTTTGTCTAAAAACATCTCATACTTTACATGATGTGGATGTGGAAAATTCAAAATCTCATCTGCCACCCAATCATTTACCTTTACTGAATCCATGATGTCTTTGCCATACGCTTCAAATCTAATATCAAATGCTGCCCATCTTGCTGCAAATTCCACTTTCCAGGCTAATTTTCCAAGATCCTTTGTGATGTCTGCCTCTCCTTCATGCCCACAACCCTTGATGCTTTTTGAACCAATTTCTACATCGTGACATCGATATTTTACTTTCTTTTCCTCAGCAATGTATTCTGTAGCTTCTGCTGTGTATAGCCGATCACAATTTGCACATACTGGAAAGTATGGTAGGTATTTTTGATATTTTTCTTGTCCTACAAGTTCTGCTATTTTCTCACCAATCTTAGTACTGTTTTGTAGAATTATGTGAATTTGATCTTTTAGCAGTCCTTGTTTGTAAGTTTCTTTTGCTCTTCTAAACTCATATTTTATCCCAACTTTATCTAGTCCATCAAGAAGAATACTGCTCATATGCATTCCGTAAGAATCATGACATCCAAAAGGATCAGGAATCAATGATACAGGTTTTGCCAAATGTTCTTCTAATGAATCTGGAAATCCTGCAGGAATCTTTCTCAGTCCGTCAAGATCATCTGAATATGCAATTAACTCTGATTTGTATCCAAAATTCTCTAATGCTATTTTAACACCATATGCTCTTACTGCATCCCCAAGACTTCCAATATGCGGTACTCCTGACGCACCAAGACCACTTTCAACTCTTAAGATGTCTAAATTTCTACCCAGTTCTTTTTCTCTTTCTAGTAGTTCAAAAGATAACTTGTCAATCCAAGTGCCTTTTCCAATAATTTTTTGCTCCGACATTTTCGCTAACCCAGTGTCTTGGACATGTATGGGCCATATAACGAATACCCTAACTTTTGATAGTATTCTCTTGTTCCTACTGCACTGATAACCAAAATTTTCTTTGAATCAAATTCTTCCTTTGCTATCTTTTCAGATTCTTTCATCAAATTCTTCCCTAGTCCTGAATGCTGAATCTCATCTTCTTCTTTCTCACCAAGTTTTAGAGATTTTCCATAAACATGAATTTCTCTGACGATACAAGAATCATCTCCAACCTCATCTCTGTGTGCTTTCTCACTTGGTTTTCGCAGTCGTAAAAATCCATAAATTGCCTCATTTTTATCTTCATATGACAAAAATACTTCTTTTCCTTCTGATGATTCATAATCAATTCTGTTTAATTTGATGTCTTTCCCATCTGATTTTTTATTTGATAATCCTGCCTCTCTGCATCTAATGCATTTGCATGCTAAACCTTGTTTTGCCAAATTTTGATGTACAATTTGTCTGAGGTTTCCAGATTTTGGTCCTGAAATTATTTCCTTTGGTGATATCTCTCTTTGAATTCTCATAATTCTTACCCATTTTGGAACATTCTTTTTTACTTCAGTTAACACTCTGATCATATCTTCATCTGAGTACGGATTGTATTTTCCTTGTTTGTATTCCTCATAAAGTGGGGTATTTTCTATTACTAATGATGGATAAATTTTCAACATGTCTGGACGTAAACTAGAATCATCAAATAGTTTCTTAAAATCTGCAATATCTCCCTTGGGAGTCATTGTTGGTAAACCTGGCATCATATGTGCAACTATCTTATAACCTGCATCCTTTGAAATTTGAAAAGATTCTATGACATCATTGTAATCGTGTCCTCTATTGACAATCTTGTAGACTCTTTCTTGTAATGACTGAACTCCAATTTCTATTCTCGTAACGCCATAATCTAGCATTAAATCAACATGTTCCTTTTTACTATAATCTGGTTTTGTTTCAATTGTAAATCCTACATTTCTTATGGCCGCATGCTCGTTGTTTGATTTTGCTTCTTGAAGATTTTTTGAATCAGTTCCGTTTAGAGCATCATAACATGATTTGATGAAATTTTCCTGATAATCTTTTGGCATGAATAGAAAAGTTCCCCCAACAATCACTATTTCCATTTTTGACGGATCATGACCAAATGCAACTAGTTTGTCAATTTTTGAAGTGATTTGCAATTTTGGATCATATTCATTTTCAATTGCATTTAGTGTGGATGGTTCGTTTCCTGTATAGCTATTTGGTGAATTATACTCAATACCCCCTGGACAATATGTGCATCTCCCATGTGGG
>JABDKK010000040.1 GCA_013002265.1 Candidatus Nitrosopumilus sp.
TGATGGAACAATATGGCTTGCTGATACTACAGACACTACTGCTCCATTTGGAGTAAGCAATTCAGTAGGCAATGGATAGATTTCAATATAATCTACTAGAGGCAAAAACTTATCTTCAGAATTTGCAGCATCATCAAAGTATGCATTTTGATTAAATTTGACTAGTACACCTCCTTGCTGAAATAGCCAATTTGTAAACCAGACATTGTTTTCTTCATCAATTGCAAAGTCTGCTGTCACGGAATTATCTACTGGAGATGGAATGCTCAGATAGTTAACATTCTCAGATAATGTAGGATCTAAAAATGTTAGTTTGTTTCCAGTAAAATCATTAATTATGATTTGAGAGCCATGTATTTTGAGTTTTTGTGGAAGTGAATCACCTTCTGAAGGATATGACAGTCTATCGTATTTTTCTGTAATTGTTGAGAACTTCCAAACAGAATCATATGTCTCATCAGTAAACCAAACAGAGCCATCAGGGGAGTAATCAATTCCCCACATCATGGAACGACCGCCTTGAGGCCATGATGGATTATCATATTCAGTAAATGTAAGAGTTGATGGGTTAAACTTGCCAAGTTTTCCAGTATTAGTTTCAGTAAACCAAACATTTCCATCATAATCAGTTACAATTGCAAGGGGATTGGTACAAACTGTAGGAATAGAATATTCAGTAACATATGCAGTTGACTTTGGAATTCCAGAGCCACAAAATTGTGCTCGTTGTTCATCGGGAAAATTATCAGCTGGAGTTCCAGTTACAGTCATTTCTGGATCATCTTCTGCTGGAAGGATTCCTGGAAGTGTGATCATTACAGTAGATGAGAGTAAGATAAATCCAAAAAATACAGTTACAAAGATTGCTTTTTTCTTCACGTTTGAAAAAATATCAAGCCTTGTTATATCTTATTCCAAGAAATAATTAGAGTAATTTGAGATCACCTGTAATTTTATCAACTAGATTCTCAGGTGCCGGGCCAATCGAGATACAAGTTGTAGTTCCCGGTGCAATTTGGGTGTGGCCTGCATCAGTTACTTCAGACCATGGGAGATTAAGATCAATTGCATGTCTTTTTATTTCATCTAAGGCATTAATTCCTGAAACCCTTACTACCACTTTTTCTTGTCCTGACCACCACTGCTCATACCATTCCGGATGGGATTTTCTAACATGTTCTGCCCCTAATACACACGCATGGCCTACCTGGGCAGCAATCTTACCCTTACCCATATCAAGATCAGTTCTGACTACAATCACCTGCTTGATATCACCCATTAGAAATTCATAGGAGTGCTGAAATGAAAGTCTTTTGAATTTTGGTTCATAGTCCAAATTAGGTCCAGATAATTCTTTTAGTTCTGCTTTGCTTCTTCTTTAGTTTCTTTCTCTACCTAAAAAATCAAGAAGTATTTTGAAAAAACAGTTTAAAAAAACTAATGAAGTTAATTAACGGCTTAAGGAAAAAAATACTATGTATTACGATGTAGTAATTGCAGGGGGAAGTGTTGCAGGGTTAGTCTGTGCTAGAGAGATTGCTGCAAACAAAAACAGTGTTCTGGTAATTGAAGAAGATTATGAGATTGGAACACCTGAGCATTGTGGGGGACTAGTCAGTATTACAGGATTGGAAGAACTAGGAGTAATTCCATTTAGAAAAACTTTTGAACATATGATAGAATCAGCTGAAATTACTGCACCAAATGGGAATAGTTTTACAATTAATTCAGAGAATCAAAAAGTTGTAGAAATTAACAGACGAGAGCTAGACAAACAACTAGCACATCAAGCCCAAAAAAACGGAGCAGAAATTAAAGTTAAAACTTCTTTTCAGGAAATTACAGAGGATGGAATTAGAACAAACAAAGAAAATATTGATTGTAAGATTTTTGTTGATGCAAGAGGAGTATCATCACTAATTCTCAAAGACAGAACAGGCATATTATCATCAGCTCAATATGAGATTTATGCAGACTGGATAAAAAAAGGCAAAGTCGAAGTACTATTTGATCAAAAAAGATTTCCAGGCTTCTTTGCATGGATTATTCCATCAGGTGATGGCAAAGGCAAAGTAGGAGTTGCAGGAAAAAGGATTAATGTTGTAGAAACTCTAGAGAAACTACTTGATGAGAAAGGAAATTACTCCACAATTAGAAAGATTTTTGCACCAATATGGATAAAGGGTCCAATTAAAAATTTCATAAATGGAAAAACAGTAATTATTGGAGATGCAGCTGGTCAAGCAAAACCAACCACCGCAGGAGGAATATACTCCAGTGGGATGGGAGGACTGCTTGCAGGAAGAGCAATCTCAAAGTATCTCAAATCAAATGAACCAAAAGACTTGGAGTCATATCAAAAACAATGGATGGATAAATTTGGAAAAGAGTTTGAAAAGCAATTGCTTGCAAGAAAAGTCTTAGAAAGACTAGACAATGAAACAATAAACAAGTTATTTGATTCTGTCACTCCTGAAATTATAGATGAGATTTCACAAAAAGATGATTTTGATTTTCACACAGGATCAATTGTAAAATTACTAGGGATCAAAAATTCTATCAAAACAACTCGAATCCTAATTAGAGGAGAGTTAAAAAAATTACTTAGCTAAAACGTGCACAATTTCTAAGGAAGGTATAAATGATGTTTTTGGAAATTTGTGGTATGTCATCGGCTATATCGTTACCATCATGTAGTTGCTGCCACAGACATATTATGCCTAATGATAAATGTGTAAAATTCAACTGCCCTAATTGCGGCGAGGATTTAATCTGGAGATGTCAGAGTTGCAGAGAGGCAGCAAGAAATTATACTTGCACATCATGTAAGGTAGTGGGACCATAGAAATGACACAGTTACTACTAGTTACAAAAATTCTTCCAGACGGAACAGAAGTAGATCTGGATAAATTAGCTGATTCTATAAAATCAGCACTAAAAGAAGGCATCTCAATGAAGAGACATGCCAAAGAACCACTTGCTTTTGGTTTGGAATTTCTAAAAGCTGAATTTATTCTAGAAGACGAAGAAGGTCAAATGGATTCACTAGAAGATTCCGTAAGATCAGTTGAGGGAGTCAGTGAATTCGAGGTCCTTAACATGAGTCGCATGTCAGTTGATATGAAATAGGTGATCTTTTGGTACGCAAAGAAGAACCTTTGCAGATGCGAATTGGAGAAGCAAAGCAAAGAGATGTCGGCAAAAAACGTGCAAGAATTGGTCCAGAAGCCATGGATTTTCTCAAGATTAGCCCTGGCGATGTTATTGAAATTATGGGATCTCGTTCTAGCTGCGCAGTGATTTGGCCAGTTGATGAAGATGAGAAATTCCCAGACATAATCAGAGTGGATGGACAGACTAGAAAAAATGTTGGCGCATCACTAAATGACATTGTGAAGATTAGAAAAGTATCAACAAAGTTTGCAAAAACTGTCTCCTTAACACCAGTTAATGACTCAGTTACTGTTGATAAAGAATTTACAGACTTTGTAAAGAATCGATTAAAGGGATTACCAATTAATCACGGAGATGAAATATCTGTAATGATATTGGGAAACTCTATGGATTTTAAAATTATAAAGACCACACCAAAAGGCGTAGTAAAGATTGACCGTTCTACAAATCTGAGCATCTCAACTGATAGCACAGTTGATAGAAAGGTCAGAGTAACATACGAAGAAGTTGGCGGACTGCGACGCGAAGTAAAAGCAATGCGAGAGATTGTAGAGCTTCCACTAAAGCATCCAGAATTGTTTTCAAGATTAGGAGTTGAGCCACACAGTGGAATTTTACTATATGGCCCACCAGGATGTGGCAAGACATTGCTTGCCAAAGTAATGGCAAGTGAGTCTGAAGCTAACATGTTTCCAATTAACGGTCCAGAAATAATGAACAAGTATTATGGTGAAACAGAAGCTAAGCTTCGAGATATTTTCAAAGAAGCAAAAGACAATTCACCTAGCATAATTTTCATTGACGAGATTGATGCAATTGCTCCAAAGAGAGAAGAAGCATACGGTGATGTTGAAAAAAGAGTTGTTGCGCAACTACTTGCATTAATGGACGGACTAAACGACAGAGGAAATGTAATTGTTCTAGGAGCTACTAACAGACCAGACAGTGTTGATCCTGCTCTAAGAAGACCAGGAAGATTTGACAGAGAGTTTGAGATTTCAGTTCCAAATGAGGATGGTAGACTGGAGATTCTATTTATTCACACCAGAGGAATGCCAATTAGCGATGATATAGATCTAAAGGATTTGGCATCAGAGCTTCACGGGTACACAGGGGCAGATATCAAATCGCTTTGTAGAGAGGCTGCAATGAAATCAATTAGAAGATACCTGCCAGAAATTGATCTAGAGACTGAAAAGATTCCTTCCGAAGTGCTCCAATCAATGCAGATTAAATTAATCGACTTTTATGATGCAATGCAAGAGGTCGTCCCTACGGCAATGAGGGAGTTTTATGTGGAGAGGCCAAAAGTTTGGTGGGATGATGTGGGAGGATTAACTGAGATCAAAAAATCACTAAATGACAATCTCATTGTTGCAATGAAAGAACCAACAAAATTCACAAAGATGGGAATAAGGCCTCCAAAAGGAGCATTAATTTATGGCCCACCAGGATG
>JABDKK010000026.1 GCA_013002265.1 Candidatus Nitrosopumilus sp.
TCTAATAAGAGAGAATTATTTAACACAGATCTTGCAAAAATTAGAATTTCCATATCAAATAATCAAAATCAGCAGTAGTTTCATATGTTACAGAGGTATTGCATGCAAATGGAATAGAATTATGAAATGTATTTTACTCAAGATAGAATTGTTATTATTTTAAAGCAAATGAATTCGTCAAGTGTGTATGATATTTTACATTCAGATATAATGAGAATCTGTGAATAATAATTATGAAAATTATTCTTATAGCATATATGCATCTAGTTGTTAGATAGGTAACAATTGGTTAAAAATAAAAAAAAGATTGTAATTTTAGGAGGGGGATTTGCAGGAGTAGAATGTGCTAGACAGTTAGAATCAGAGTTTAGTAACAATTCTGAAATAGAATTAGTAATGGTAAGTGAAGATAATTTTTTGTTATTTACACCAATGCTTCCACAAGTAGCATCTGGAATGATTGAAACAAGACATATAGTTTTACCAATAAGAACTATTTGTGAGAAAACAAAATTCTATGAGGGCAGAATTAAAAATATTGATCCTTATGGAAAACTAGTAAATTTATGGGGAACAGGAGATAAAAGAAGTATTTCAATTCATTATGATTTTCTTGTTGTTGCACTTGGAAGTGAGACTAACTTTTTTGGAATGGCAGATGTAGAAAAAAATGCCTATACCATGAAGACACTAAATGATGCTGTAATGTTAAGAAATAGGGTAATTGACATGTTAGAGCAAGCCGAAAATGAAACCAATCCAATTCTTCGAAAAAGTTTTTTAAATTTTGTTGTAGTAGGAGGAGGATTTGCAGGTATTGAGACTGCAGGTGAATTAATGGATTTACTTTTGGATGCACGAAAACACTATCCTACTATACACAAAGATGACATTAGAGTTGTAGTATTAGAAGCCCTTCCGATGATTCTGCCTGGATTCAATCAAAAACTAGCAGAATTTGCAAAAGATAAGATGATGGAACGAGGAATTGAAATCAGATTAAAAACTGCAGTGACTAGCTTTGATGGAAATGAAGTAACTGTCAAATCATTAGGCGAGAACCCAAATTCAATGGATGAATCCAAGGTTGATGCAATTAGAACCAAAACCTTGGTTTGGACTGCAGGCGTAACTCCTGTTAATACAATCAAGAGATCAATGTTCAAAACAGAAAGAGGAAAGGTAATCATAAATGAGTATCTTGAGGTTCCAGAATTTCCAGGAGTTTTTGCAATTGGTGATTGTGCATTATTTTTAGATCCTGATACCAAAAGGCCTTTTGCGCCCACAGCACAAATAGCAGAGGCTCAAGCAAAGACGGCTGCCAATAATCTTAGTGCATTAATTCAAAATTCATCCAAAGAAAAATTTGAATATCATTCAAAGGGACAAATGGCAATTATTGGAAAAAGATCAGGTATTGCCACATTCATGGGAATGAATATCTCCGGATTTTGGGCATGGTTGATTTGGAGAAACGTGTATCTCTCAAAAATTTCAACATTTGATAAAAAAGTCAGGGTTTTTCTTGACTGGACAATAGACTTGTTCTTTGACAGAGACATATCTAGACTGAAACTAATGAAACGTGAAACTGAAAAAGAATACAAATTACTTGATGAAGTAGATGATGTTTGGTAAAAAATAGCAAATAGAAAATAAATGAATAAAATTATTTTGTAAAAATCATAATAAAATTTGCTTTTTGATTTTGTAAATTACAAATGCAGGAACTGCAAGATACATTCCCAGATTCATCAAAATAATACTAATACCATACGATAACATCTCCTGTTCAGAATCAATATCAACATAATTAAGAATAGATAAAGTAGCTAACATTGGAGTAATTGAAATCTTTACAATCTCTTTGAAAATAGGATTTTCACGTTGCAAATCAGCAACTATTGGGGAAAATGAATAATACAATTGGTTAAATCCAGTCATAAATGCAGTGCCAGATTCTGTTGATAGTAAGGTATTATCTCTAAGCTCTCTTAGTTGTTGGACCTGTGGTGCTAGTTCTGAGCCATATGTAGCAGTTGCAATTAGGCATCCACCACCTTCTTCTTCTGTAGTGGATTCATTAGTTGAATTGTTGTCTTTGGATAAAATTTCAAAAGAATCAACTGTTTCTTCAAATCTTGGTAATTGAGAATCAAAATCATCTACTCCATTACTATATGCAAGTGTGTATGATTTTTCGTTATCATAAATTAAAAGTTCTTGGAATTTTACGTCAAATTTTTTGTTATTAGATGAAAAAAGGCCTTTTGCATTAATTACATGTGCTTCACTTCCATCAACAATTATTTTTTCTTGTGAGATGATCTCGAGTTCTCCCGTGTCTATTTTATCTTGTAT
>JABDKK010000044.1 GCA_013002265.1 Candidatus Nitrosopumilus sp.
GAACTGCAGCTAAAAAAGCAGCTCCAAAGAGAAGAACTGCAGCTAAAAAAGCAGCTCCAAAGAGAAGAACTGCAGCTAAAAAAGCAGCTCCAAAGAGAAAGGCAGTTAAACGCAGAGCCGCTCCAAAGAGAAAGGCAGTTAAACGACGTCGTTAAGCTGTCATGCTAACTTTTTTCTAATTTATTTTATTTTTATTTAGTTGATTTTGCGTATAAATTAATTATATTTCTAAACTCGAATTTAGAAATATTCTATTCATTCATCTTCAATTCAGGTAAAACAAAAACTTTGTTTGGTTTTATTTTTAGAATAATTCTTTTTTCACCTTCACGTTTGAATGGATAATGTTCTCTTTGCATATACTGTTGTGTTAATTTGTCAGCATGTTTGTAATCATAATCAGGAATTATTTTTTCAACAGTTCCACGAACTGTCGTCATGTCAAGTGGATTGTCTTTTGATACAACAGATACGGCAACACGAGGATCACGTAAAACATTTTTGTGCTTCACTCTACCTTCTGCGGTATTGATCAAAATGTGTCCGTCTTCAAAGCTTGCCCATACAGGAGATAGTTGTGGAGAGCCGTCTTTCATGATTGTTGCAACAAAGACAAGGTTTTTTTCAGAAAATAGTTTTACAGCTTTTTGATCAATCATTCCCATCACGCCAAATTGTTAACAGTTGTTCTATCTTTGTAATTATTTCTAGTACTTTTTCGTTGTCTTTTTCCTGCATTGCCACAGAAAACTCGTGTCCCAGTTTGATTGCCTCAGGTGATAAATCGTTTATGGATTCAAGATCACGTCCTTCAATACGTATTCTCTCACCAATTGTACACATTTTCCAATTATCAGACATATCCTGATGTTCTTGGGACAGATTACTTTGAACCTGTTTTCTCCAATTAGTCAACGTTATCTTTTGAATGAGATCTGTTTTTTGACTGTAAAAGACACGTACCATGATAAGATTTCCTTACAAGAAATACTTAGTTGTTTTGTCTATTACTTTTTGTTTGAATTCTCTAGCACATTAGTCATTGCTCTATTCATTATCTCCATTACCAAGTACTGAGAGTATTCAGGGGATTTTTTACCCTTTGTTTTTGTAGTTTTTGGAGTAAGACCTTTGAGAATTTTTTCTATTTTTGCTGATGTGTGATCGATTACTTTGGAGTATGTTGATTCAAAATTTTCAGGTATTTGAAAATCCAAGAGCTTCGTTGATGTGCTATAGTATTTTGTAATGGCGCCTCTTGATTCTTCAATTTTTGCAATTTCGATCAATCCGGATTCCTTTAGAATTTCTAAATGATGACGGACTGTGGTTAGTGCTTTTTTGTATCCAGTCTTTTTCAGAGCAGTTGAAATCTGGTCAGCAGATAATGCCTGATGATATAAAATTTCAACGATTTTTGCACGTGCAGGGTCTTCAATTGCACGGGCATGTTCAATACTTGTCGTAACAATACGATTTACTTTGATTTGTTTTTCTAGCAATGTAGACATGTTGATTCTACATCTACATCTGATCTAAAAGATCCTTATATCAGATTTTTTTGTCTAGTAGCATCAATTTTTGTATGTTTCAATAGTTATTCAACCGCTATCAAAATAATATGTACCGCTATCAAAATAATATGTACCGCTATCAAATCTATTGTAGAATAATCAATATTTTCTGAATCACTCTAATATTTATTGTATAGAATTAATTTATGTTGTAGTGGTCTTAGAAATTTTGTAAAATATCAAAAAAAGGCAGCTGCCAAAAAAAATGTTGCCAAATTGCCTGTCAAAACAGGTTTTAGGTAAATCTCAAAAATGCAATTAAAGTTGAAGAGTTACGAGTATGGCTAAATTAAGAATTAGATGCTGAAATGATTGACTGTTTGATATCAGCTAGTCTGTCATTGAATACTTCAGAGACCATATTCATCATCTCAAATGTTGTTTCGGCATTGTCAGGTTTTTTAATATCAATGAATTTGTTTTGTAAGTAGTCAGTAGATTTTGCAACAAAAGAATGATACACCATTCCAAATATACAATCATCAGAATTAACATTCCAGTTTGCAGAAATTACCATGTTTGTGTATGATGGAATTTGATTAATCACAATGTCAAGTAGTGTTTCAAGTTCTTTTCTGTCTTCAGGTTCCATGATTATTCAATTAATCTAGCACTAAAGAGTATTTCCAGTTAGTTTCTCATAGGCAAGTACATATCTCTGAGTCATTTTTTGAATAATTTCATCAGGAATATCAGGGGCAATGGGATCTTCACCTCTTTCACGGGCATCATCAAATTGTTTTTGATATTCATTAGCAGTCAGCCAATCACGCAAAAGCTGCTTGTCATAGGCTTCCTGTATTTTTCCAATCTCAAAAGAATTCTTGGGCCACAATCTATATTCATCAGGACCTATGGAATCCCCTAAAGTGATTTGATCATTTAAAATTCCAAACTCTAGTTTTAGATCTGCCAAGATAAATCCAGCCTTGTCTGCAATTTCTGCCATCTTTTTGTAAATTTCAATAGAGGCCTTCTCTAACCAATTGTATTGTTCCTCAGATACAAGGCTCATCTCAAGTGCCTTTGTTTTGTTAATTGGAACATCATGCTCGGATTTTGTAGTAGGATCAAAGATGGGTTCTGGTAGTTTTGCTGCAAGTGTAGTATTGGTTCCTTCAGGCAATGTAACTTCGCCTTTTTTCCACCTACTAACCAAACTTCCATAAAAATAGCCTCTCACTACACATTCTATTGGAAGCATCTTCATTTTTTTTACAATAATTTCAGTGTCAGATTCTCTTTTAACAAAGTGATTTGGAATACTCAATATGTTAAACCAAAATTCTGCAAATTTGCATAGAACTTCACCTTTTTTTGGAATATTTTCTTTAAATTTTACATCATACGCAGAGACCCTATCAGAGAATTTGAATAGTAATGTTGATTCATCTACATCGTAAAGATCCTTTACTTTTCCACGTGTAAGAAACTTCAAACATGCAGACTAGAATTTCAGGGAATTTAACTGCTAGGAAAAATATCACGAACCCATCATGCCAACCATCTTTGGCATCTCACGATATGCTTTGTTTACAAAAATATCATTATCAGCTGATATCATCACAAATTCCATCGGGTTTTCAGGAGGAGGAGAAACAATAATTTTTTGCCCAGCTTTGATAGTTCCAAGATCCAGCGTATCACCGGAACCAAAGTTTACATGCACATTAGTTAGCGGTTGTGAGCCTGTATTTTGTATTGTGACTCTTCCCATCACAAACAAGTTTTGTTTATCTAAAATCGGATCAACAAATATGTCATAGTCTTGTGTAGATATAGATAATTTCAAAATATCCGAGCCAAAAACAACAGCCATTATACCAATTGCACCAATGCCAATCCCAATTATTGCAGTGTATTGTTTCACGGTGTATATGGGCGGTTTTAATTTAAGAACTTTTTTTGAAACTATTAATTTTATAAAATGTTTAATAATTCATGGATGAAGGATTATTTATTGTACCTGTTTTGATAATTGCTGCAGTTGGGATCTTTGTAGGCAGTAGACTATGGATTCTATTTAAAAAATAAATTATTCTTTAACTTCAACACCATTCCAAAATGCAACCATCCCCTTAATTTTAGAAGCAGCGTCATTTGGGTCTGCATAATACCATGCACAATCTTTGTTGGTTTTACCACCAATAGTTACAGAGTAATAATTTGCCATTCCTTTCCAACCACAAAATGAAGTCATGTCGGTTTTTTGAAAATATTCTTTTTTTATAGAATCATATGGAAAATAATGATTTCCTTCTACTACCACAGTCTTGTCACTTTCTGCAATTACCACATCATTCCAAATTGCTTTCATATTGACCATTTTTACTTTGTATATTTAAGAAAATCCCATGATTGCAATCTAGTCTAAAATTGTGTTTTATTTGCCATCTTGTTCTGGAACTACAGATAAGGTGGAGTCATCTCACTTTTTCCAAGAACGTATGATGTTTCCATTTATTCGCCCTTCATCTCTTCTCTACTTCTAAACTCAGGTGTTATTCCCAGCGATTCATAATTTCCAGTAGAGCACGTAAAACACATAGAGTCTGTTGGTATTCCTACTGCTGCAGCAAGATTTTCAGCATCATTGTATCCCAAAAAGTCTGCACCAATGCTCTTTCTTACCATCTCAGTAATCTCATCTTGATTCAGGTCTTTTCCATTTGAAAATGTTGCAAGTTCTTCCTGCGATGGAAAATCAATTCCAGCATAGCAAGGATATTTGATAGGAGGGTATGTAATCACCATACTAATTTTTTTAGCTCCGGCCCTGCGAAGTGCCTTTATGATTGCACGTGAACTTGTTCCCCTTACAAGACTATCGTCAATTACTACAACATGTTTTCCATCAATTATTTCTCTAATTGGTATAATCCATCTGTTAATTTCAATTCTGTCCGATTGGTGAGGCTCAATAAAACTACGAAGCGGTCCTTTCTTGCTATATCGGTCTTTGAGCAGTCCTTCATCAAAAGACACACCTAGTTCTTGTGCATACCCCAATGCAGCAGGTCTTGCAGAATCAGGAACTGGAATTACTAAATCAGCATCTTCAATTGGAAATTTCTTTGCTAAATATTTCCCAATATTTTTTCTTGCAACATAGATGTTTGTTCCTTCCATGTTGCTTGATGGATGAGCAAAGTAAGTAAATTCAAAAGAGCAGTGTGCACGTTTAGGATCATCAGAAAACATTTCAACCTCTAATCCTTTTTGGCTGAGTTTGATTAATTCACCAGGATTTACATTTCGTTGTAATTTTGCACCAACTGCTGAAACTGCAGATGATTCAGATGCAACAATGTATGTATCATCAGATTCTTTATAACCTAACACCATAGGGCGAAATCCTTTTGGATCACGTGCAGCATAAACAGAGTTATCATCAGAGATAAATGTAAAACAGTAAGAGCCCACCATCTCATTTTTCAAAATCGATAATGCTTTTCCCATCTGCCCATTCTCAGAAATTAATGAAACAAGTCTTTGGGCTGCAACCAGGGTATCACTAGCATTTTGTGGAGTAAAGGAGCAGCCTCCAACTAAATTTGATAGTTCTTGAACATTGGCAATTGTTCCATTATGGGCAATGCATAGATCCTTTACTTTTAGTGGCTGTGCATTATCAAGAGAACTACGCCCCATTGTAGAATATCTAACATGTCCAATTACTGCTGGAGATGCATACTCTTCAGAAATTGCTTTGAATTCTGATGATGCAGAAGATACTAGGCCTAATCGCTTTAGTGGTGGCTTATTTGGAATTGCAATTCCCCAAGCCTCTTGGCCTCTATGCTGAAGTGCTCTAAGTGCATCAATTGCCATTGGGACGACATTAGTTCCACTGAGACTAAAAATTCCGACCACACCACAATTTTCCTTAACCATGAAGAACCAAATCCCTTAACGAATTTAACCAAGTTTTTTGTGCTTTATCAACTCTTAGATCTATGATCGACTTTGTTCCATGTGTAAATTCAATTTTGCCTCCTCCAAATTTGCCAATATTTGCAAAAACTGTTTTGTGTTTTTGTAGGATTTTCTCTAGTTCTTTGATGTTTTTCTTTTCTACCACTAGAAGATACCTCGAGTGGCTTTCAGAAAATAAAATTCTGTCAACCTCTAATTTTTCACCGGGAATTTTTCCAAGTAATGTCTTACACCCAACATTATTTATCAGGCATAACTCAGATACTGCAACAGCTAATCCTCCTTTTGAGCAATCATGGGCAGATTTTACTAGTTGATTATCAATAGTTTCCAAGACTGCATTCATATTATTTTTTGATTCATCAAAATCCACAATTGGACATTTCCCTCCAACAAATTTGTGGATGTATTCAAAGAATTCTGAACCCCCCATCTCATCTTTAGTATTGCCAACCATTACAAGTGAGTCACCATCTGAAATTTTTTTAGAAATTAAGGGATTTTTCTCAATTAATCCCAATACCCCAATTACAGGAGTAGGTTTTATGGGTCCCTTTGGGGTTTCGTTGTAAAGACTGACTTTTCCACCAACACATGGAATCTTAAAGAATTTTGCAAAATCAGTTAGTCCCTTTAGAGATTCCAAAAAGGTCCAAAATATTTCGGGATCTTTTGGGTTTCCAAATTGAAGGTGATCAAGCATACCGATTGGTTTTGCTCCAGTACAAACAACATTTCGACACGCCTCCTCAAAGCAGCCAATTGCACCTTCCCTTGGATTGATAAAGCAGTGTTTTGGATTTCCATCAATTTTTGCAGATAAGAATTTTCCATTATCTAATCTCAGTACGGATGCATCTCTTCCAGGTTTTACAACAGTTCTAATTCCAACCTCATGATCATATTGAGAATAAATCCAAATCTTACTTGCAATATTAGGGGAGGCCAAAAATTTTATCATTAATTTTGAATAGTCAGAAATAGATTTGAGTTTCTTTTCTTTTTCAATTGAATCAAGATAGATGGGTTTTTTTGAGGGTAAATCAAGCAAGGTAGCATTTGCAACAACATCTGTTGGAAGATTAGCAAATGTTCTGTTTCCTTTTTTTATATGCATTTTATTATCAGATGTGACACGTCCAATTACAGAGCAGCCAATATGAAATTTCTTACAGATATCTTGTAGTCTTTTGAGTTTGTCCTTTCCAGTAATAATCAACATTCTCTCTTGAGATTCAGATACCATAATTTCATCTGGATGCATATCAGACTCTCTTGTGTGAACTTTTGCCACATCCATCTCAATTCCAATCTCCAAAGCATCGGCAGTCTCAGAAATGGCACAAGATAAACCACCGCCCCCAAGGTCTTTCATTGCATGAATGAGTTTCTGATTTCTTGCCTCTAAAATTGCCTCTATGATTAATTTTTCAATAAATGGATCTGGAATTTGAACAGCGGAGCGGTCTTCAGATTCCAATGAATCAGATGCAAACTGAGAGCCACCAATTCCATCTCTTCCAGTGGAGCCACCCATCAAAACTACCAAATCACCTTTTTTAGAGTGATTTTTAATCAAATTCTCTTTTTTGCCAAATCCAATTGCAGCAACATCAACTAGAGCATAATTTTCATAACATCCATCAAATTCTACTTCTCCCCCAATAGTCGGAATGCCCAAACAGTTTCCATAATCAGCTATTCCAGTAACTGCATTTTTGAAGAGCCATCTTGCTTGCTGATCTTTTTCAATATTTCCAAAACGTAGTCCATCAAAAATAGCAATAGGTCTGGTTCCAGCAGATAAAATATCGCGTATCACACCACCAACACCGGTTGCAGCACCACCATATGGCTCAACTGCTGAGGGATGGTTATGACTTTCAATATGCGCAGTTACAACATATCCTCCACCAACATCTAAAACACCAGAATCATATCCTTTTTCAGTAATTACAAGAGGACCTTCCATAGGCAACATTTTGAGATGTTTCTTTGATGATTTGTATGAGCAATGCTCTGACCATTCAGCAGCTACAATTTGCAGTTCAGTAGAAGTAGGGTTTCGTCCAATCTTTGATTTTAGTTCTTCAAGTTCTTGAGATTCTAAACTCAATTTTTCACACCCATTTTTACCATTAGTGATTCAAAAATTCTAGATGATGGTTTGTTATCAATTGGATTAATTTCTGATTCGGTTGCACGCTCTGGATGTGGCATCATTCCTACAACATTCCCATCTTCGTTACAAACACCTGCAATTTTATTTGTAGAGCCATTTACAACTTCACTGTATCTAAATACAATCTGATTTTTCTTTTTGATTTCTTTCAAAGTCTCATTATCAACATAGTATCTTCCTTCGCCATTTGCTATCGGAATAGGAATTTTCTCATGTATCTTAAACTGGTTTGTGAAGGGAGTCTTGTTATTTTCAACAATCAAATTTGTCCACTCACACATAAAATTAAGAGATTTATTTTTTAGCAACACCCCAGGCAATAATCCTGCTTCAACTAGAATTTGAAATCCATTACAAACTCCCAAGATAGGGATTCCTTTTTGAGCCATCTTTTGAACGTCTTTGATTACAGGACTATGAGCAGCAATTACACCAGCTCTAAGTCTATCACCATAAGAAAATCCCCCTGGAAGAATTACTGCATCAATGTTTTTTGGGAGACCTTTTTCATGCCAAAAATACTGTGTATCAAGATGAAAGACATCAGTTAGAACATGATACATATCACGATCGCAGTTACTACCCGGAAAAACTACAACTCCAACCTTCACAACTGCAATTGCATTCAGCGATATTTAATTTGAATAGGGCAAAAAACAAAAATCTAGGAACAAGAAGCGATCTTGTAAAATTAGCAAGACTAAACAGACATTGTTTTATTTAGGTAAATTTCAAACAAAAACACGCAAGCATCAATTTTTGTATTAATCCCATTAGTTCTATTTATTGGAATGTATCAGTAATTTTATTTGTAGACAGCACAGATTCTCCTAGAAGACAAATTGAAAATGAAGTTTCTGCAAAAGACGTAATCTGCAAAGGCGGGTTTACACTAATGATTAGAATGTCAGGAAATGCTGCTTGTGTAACTGCTTCTACTACAGAGAAATTACAGGGAAAAGGTTGAGCACCATTAAAAAAGAATTCAATCCCGAACCTGAAAAAATGAGATAGAAACAAGTGAAGAACTAGATGTGTCTATAGTCCAACAGACGACACTAAAGGAACAAATCACAGTGTTGAATTGGAAGAATCTGTAGGATTAAAAAGAAATTAGAGTTTTAGATTATTTTAAAAATTAAATTTCATGACAACTAAAAGTGACTTTGCTTACCATTGGATTATAAATCCTAAGATCATCGCATATTTCCTGAATTTTTGATTGAGCAGTTTTTTTATCTTTTTCTTTTATAGTAAATTTAAGCATCTTTGCGGCTTTAATTTTTGAAACTGTTTTGTGAATACCTTTTAGAACAAGATCATTGAGGATGGTTTCACCTTCAGGATCACTAATGCCCGGTTTGTTTTCAATTACCACATCAACTTCAAAAGAGGTCATTTGTAATTTGCAAATTAAAAATGTAGTTAATCTATCTTCCGAATAGTTTTGTGCTTTTATACTAATTTTACAAGATAATACAGGTATCTGATTCTGTGGATATGTATTGTGTTGATATCACCTAGACAGAATCAGTTACTTTGATTTGAAATTTTTGATATATTCAGTATGCATTCGATATAGTCCTGATTGATACTGAGGATTTTTGGTGATTAGTGATTTATCTTTCAAATCTTCTTTTGATTGATACATTTGCCTCTCAAATATTCCTCTCTCATCAAGGGTGATGCATATATCCTGCCATGCATGAACTTCTTTTGGATTTTTATTTGCAGTGGCATAGTATATGTACAGTAATCTAAGCTTGTTGTATTCATCTAAAGACATATCACGTCCCAAAATGTAATTTCTTTTCAATTCTTGAAAGTATACAAGCCAGTTACAGTCAAAACATAATCAAAAAGTTTTGGATAATCATCAACTTTAATTGGAAACAATGGGTTTTTTTGATCATTTTTCATGTATTAGAAATAACAACATTACATGAAAATTTTTATTTTATTACTAAGACTTAAATTTTTTTAAGCCTTCAACTACAACTAAATTTAGAACATGTGAGAAACTAACTGATTTTTGAGAGGATTTGATCATCTTTGCTTGAATCCCTCTAAGTTTTTCAGTGTTTGAAGGAGTCAAAACTACTGTAATTCTATTATTAATAGTTAAACTAGTTCGATTTAGTATAAAAAGAGAAAATATTCATTTCGTTGATATTGGAATTTATAGCTGAATATTTCAGAGTAGTGTATGGCAAAAGGGAGAATGAGGTATTGGAAGATCACATCTGAAGAGTTATCAGGATATGATTATGATGAAAAAAATTTACTTAATTGGGAAATCAAATGTATTAGAGAGCCCGAGGATTCAGCTCAATTCATAGGGGTTTTTATGTATAAACATGGAACAGCCTATGACTATGAATCAGTAAAAGGAATTTGTTATTTTCATAACAACATAGACAGAAAGGAAGTTCCCTCAATCACTGGTTTCCTTCAGGGCAAATTTGGTGGCAAGGAGATGGAAAAGGGAGAAAGAATATTCCTAAAAGATTCCAAAGAAATCTACTCTGCAAAAGATATTTCATCTTTAGCAAAGGAGATGGAAAATAAATTCAACACCAAAGCCATAATATCTTTGGAGTTTGAGGGAATCACTGCAGAACAACTCAAAGAGGCAGGACTCCCAGAAGCAAAACTACTACCAATTCCCACTTGATTGATATAGTTTAAAACGTAAAGATATCCAATGTCAGAATTGGAAGAATTCAGCCAGCATTTTGAAGAATTACGAAAAAGATTAGTTAGAATTGTTCTGGTAGTTGGAGGTATTTCAGCATTTTTACTAGTATTTCATGCTGAGCCATTTCAAATCAATCAATTTACTTTGTATTATCCCACTTTGGAACCAACTCACAATATAGCAGCACAGATTACGAATCACATGAGAATTAACTTAGTTCCAGAAGATGTGCAATTAATTCAAACTGCTCCAGGACAAGCTTTCTTTGCACAAATGTATGTTGCAGCATTGGTTGGAATTGTATTAAGTATGCCAGTCATCATCAAAGAGTTGATAGGGTTTATCAAGCCAGCATTGAAAGAAAACGAAATCAATGTTAGTAGAACTATATCGATTCCAGCATTAGGATTGTTTGTAGCTGGATGTGTATTCTCATACTCTCTTGTCATTCCGTATATGTTGGAATTTTTGTATAGATATGGGGAAGGTGCAGGCTTAGTTACTTTTCTTAATGTAATGGAATTTGTAACATTTGTGTTACAGTTCTTATTAGCATTTGGTTTTTCGTTTCAACTTCCTCTTGTAATGTATGCAATCTCAGCATCAGGAATGGTAGATTCAGATTTTTGGAGAAAAAATATCAGGTATGCAATAATCACCATAATAATCTTCGGAGCAATAATTACTCCAGACGGGACAGGAGTCACAATGATGTTTGTTGCAGGACCAATGATAGCATTGTATGCAGCAGGCATGTTGATTATTGAGCGTAAAGAGCGAAAAAAGTCGAACACTTAAATCTGAAATTAGAGAAGTGGACGTATGTTAGGAAGTACTGAAATCATCATTTTAGTAGTTGTAATAGGAGTGCTAATTTTTGGGGCTAAAAAAATCCCAGAACTTGCAAAAACATTTGGTAAAGCCAAAGGAGAATTTGAGAAGGGAAAAATTGAAGCAGACAAAGATCTTAGAGAATTCAAAGAAGAAATAGACAACACATCTAAAGATAAAAACACAAAATCAGATTAATTTTCAGCAATTTTTACAAAGGCATCGATAATTCGATCATAATAGTGACTAAATGAATTGTTGCCAAACAAGTTTTTGATTTTTAATTTTCCTTTAAATTTCAAATCCACATCGATTAGAATTTTTGTAGCATTTTCAAGTTCAATGAATTTTTGTCGGAATGTACTACCTTTTACATCTCCCCCAATTACAAAAACCTCATGTAGAATTGGTTTTTTAGAAACATGTTTTGCCATTATCAACAATTCTATATTTCCAAGAAGAAAATGTTCTTCAACAACTGAGATATTACCACGAACTGAGCGGACTCTAACTGATGGATAGTATTGCGGAACTAAATTTTGATAATTTTCAAAATTTGCAAAAATTTCAAAAACGTTATCTATTTTTGCATTAACGGTTTTTTCTAGAGAAAATTTTGGCAATTATGATTTAAAAAGAACCCCATCGAGGGTATAAGTTGTGCTCTATATCAAATTGGTCTAGACATTTTCCGACACCGTGATTAATG
>JABDKK010000027.1 GCA_013002265.1 Candidatus Nitrosopumilus sp.
ACACATACTATTCGACTGAACTAGATAGAAAGGACATGTCAAACTATTCCAGAGTAACCATAACACTGGATAAAGACATGTCAAAAAGTCTCAGAGCAATCCAGGCAAAACTGATTCAAAACACCAATGAGAGCATATCCTTTTCTCAAGTTGTAAATCTAGTTCTAGAGGAAGGAGTCAAAGTAAAAAAGACTGTCCTAAATGACATCTAAAGATAGGATTTCAAACGCTAGAAATAATTTTTGACCAAAAATGTTGTAATAATTGAACACAATATCTCTTATGAAGTTACTCTAGTATGAAAAAGCATGCCAAAATGCAGAAACTGCGATGATGACTTTGTTGCAAACAATTCAAGTTTTTGCTCTGGAGATTGCTCAGATAATCACTCTAAGAGATATTTTCTATTCTGACTAACAGATGTCTGAACTTTGTGACTGATTTTAATCGATTTTCTACAAATATTGCCAATTTGTGAGGTGTTGTAAAATAATTACAAACAACCTGTAATGTAATGTAATTTTCTTCATAAAGTAATGAATATTGTCCCCAAGGTAATTGTTGTAGATGACGTACAATCACATTTGGATGTTGTTTGTGAATTTTTGCGTTTGAAAAATATTGATGTTGTAAAGACTGGAAGTAACGGCCTTGAGGCAGTTGAGCTCTATGAGAAATATAATCCAGACATAATACTGATAGATTTGGCAATGCCTACCTATGATGGCTATTATGCCCTAAACAAAATTTTGTCATTAAACAAAAATGCCAAAGTAATCATAATGACTGCAATTGAAGACGTAAAAAACAAGAAAAAACTATCAGATCTTGGAGCAATAGATGTTCTTCAGAAACCATTTGAATTAAACCGGGTAGTGGAAGTTATCAACAAGGCATTCAATGATCAGGAAATAATTTCTAAAACATCGGACTAGACAGATTAGCTTGACAATTTTACATGTTCTTTAACTGATTTTATTTTAGACGTTTGTAGATCTCTTTGAATTCTTCTGAAAGATTGTAAGATATGTTTAGCATGTGGGTTAGCTTGTTCATCGAATTCATTCCATTACCAACCTGTCGTAGAATGGTAAGAGCCTTTTGCGGGGAAGTTGCAGAAGGTGGTTTTTGGCCTGTCCATGTTTTAAATGAATCGCCCACATCCAAACAAAAATTTAAAATAAATTCTTTCCAATTTGGTGTTTCACTTAATTTCTTTTTTCCTAGAAAAACTTCGGATAACTCATGAAATTCATTTTTTCTATCAATGTATAATGTTTTTAGTGCTTCTTGGATTCTTTCTTCAGTATATTCTGGACTGTTTAGCATGTACATTCCTTTGATACTCATATTTTGGATTCAGTTGATTTGGTAGTTAAACCAATTCTAGGTTCTCAAAGATGAAAATGATGATTTTGGCATTATTGAGAAGATTGATTGTGGTGGCAGTAATGAGTTAAACTTTTTCCTTACAGATTTTTTTGTGTTTTCTTAGATTTTCTAAAGAATGAAATTCAGTACCGCATGCTCTACATTTTTCCTTTTTCTTATTATGTGCAATTTCTTGATGTTTTTCTAATCTTTCAGGATACTTGAACCTAGAACCACATTTTTTACATTTTAGTTTTCTTTCACTATCTACTGAAGCCATGCCTTCTTTGATATCATCTAAGATACATGCATAAGAGTTAGGTCCTACTTGTACTAGCTCTGAATCAAAACAATTTACAGTCCCTTTAATTCAAAAGAATCATCAGTGTTACTAGAGATTAAATAATTATGAAAAAACAAACTAAAGAACCACAGATAAATAAAAACAACAAAACAAAGCCTGAAAATTTAATGAAAAAAGAATACACCGAAGATTTAAACAAATTAAAAAAAGAGATAAAGGAAGAGCATAATGTCTGATTTTGTTTTACCTAAATTGCCATATGCATACGATGCACTAGAGCCCCACATTGATGCTCAAACTATGGAGATTCACCATTCAAAACATCACCAAGCTTACACAAACGGATTAAATGATGCATGGGAGGACATGTCAAAAGACAACCAGGATTTAGCTTTACTTATCATACTTTCAGATTTAGATCAGCTCAAGCCAGAAGTTAGAGGACGAATTAATTTTCATGGAGGAGGATACACAAATCATGAATTATTTTGGAAGAGCATGAAACCTGGTGGCGGTGGAGAGCCAAACGGTGCACTAAAAGATGAAATTGTTAAAGAGTTTGGAAGTTTTGAGAAATTCAAAGAAGAGTTTTCAGCAAAGACTGCAGCAATTCAAGGAAGTGGATGGGGATGGCTAATCTATGATCCAAAATCAAAGAAAATTAAATTCAAAACAACAGAAAACCAAGACAGTCCAATTACAGAGGAACTCATTCCACTAGTAGGATTAGATGTATGGGAGCATGCATACTATCTAAAATATCAAAACAAAAGACCTGACTATGTTAAAGCTTGGTGGAATGTTGTTAACTGGGATTATGTGGAAAATAGATTCTCAGAACTTCCAATATGATTATGATTTGGGTAAATTCTTTTAAAGAGATAAAATTTTTATTTTCTATGAACAAGAGTCTAAGATATATTGCAATTCTTGCAATTGTTCCCTTGTTTACTACAGGATTAGGAACTGATTATTTCACAGGCGCTGATGCTCTAAAAGGATCTGGTGTTGGATCATCAAAGTATGGCTCAAGTACCAATGTCTGTGGACTACAACTATGTTCTGAAATTCCAGGTGGCAAAGCTGCATGGTTAGGACAACAACAATCAGAACCAGAACCTCCTGTAGAATCAGATACTGAAGACACTCATGATGATAAAGCCATGATGATGGAAGACACTCATGATGACAAAGTAACTGAAGAAGACTTGGGGTCTGTACTTAGATTATCAAGAGCAAATGTTCCTGCAACAATTCCACTGCATCAGGGATACTATAACGGTGAAAATGTTTATTTTATCATCACTGATTCTAGTGATCCTACACA
>JABDKK010000067.1 GCA_013002265.1 Candidatus Nitrosopumilus sp.
CAAATAATAGGAGATAGTGCATCATTGGCAAAAATTGGCGACAAGCCATTCACAATTACATATGTGGAAGATTCAGACTATACCCAAGGTGAAAACATCACTAAGGGTGTGAAGATAACAACCAAAGAAATGTTTGAGGTGGAGGGAAATCAAATAAATAAATTTCACACAACAAGAGTTGCAATTGTTAATAGATTTAAAAATGAAAAACTACGTGAGGACATTAATAAAAAACAAATTCCTCTCGGCCCAGTAAAATGCATCTCTGAAAAATCAGCATCCGGTAAAAATTTCTTCAATTTAGTTGATGCATAAAAAAGGTTTTCCACCTTCTCTTTATTTCTAAAGAAAAGGGAATAAAATGAAAACCTATAGTTTTACTACTCCTCAATACTTAACCTTATTGTAATTTTAAAAACTAACAAATTTTATGACTCTGTTTTACTTAAAGTAATTACAAAGTATGTAAAATCACTCTTAAATTGAAAAATATTTTTCTCATCATAATTTAACAAGATATCAAGTATGAATGTATGACAGTGCCGCGGGCGGGATTTGAACGCGCGACAGCCCGGTCTTCAGCCGAGTGCTCTCCCAGGCTGAGCTACCACGGCACTTAGAAAAAAAGGATAATGTTGAGGAATTAAAGTTTGTCTTTTTAGATCTTCCAAGGAATATCATCAACATTCTTACGTTTATTGATTAATCTACCCATTACAAAAAACAAATCAGATAACCGATTAAGATATTTAATACAATTAGAGTTTATTTCATCTTTTTCACTTAATAGTACAGTTTGGGATTCTGCTCTTCTAACTACTGTTCTTGCATAGTGTAATTGTGCAGCAGCTAATTCCCCACCTGGCAAAATAAAATTGGTTAATGGAGATAATTCAGATTCAAATTTATCAATGTACTTTTCGAGTCTTTCAATCATTTCAAGAGATACTCTATTTTTTGTGTCATTAAGATTAGGGTTTGAAAGATCCGCTCCTAGTAAAAATAATTCATTTTGAATTTCAGTTAATAGAGTGTGTATATCATCATCCAATGAATTTGTTAAAACTATGCCCAATGCGGCATTTGCCTCATCTATAGTACCATATGAAATTATTCTTGGATGAGACTTTGATATTCTGAAATTTCCTTGTAATCCTGTATTACCATCATCCCCAGTTTTTGTATATATTTTCATAATTGTGTAATTTTGAAATAACTATTATGTGATTCGAAATATATGGATATGAAAATTCATTAAGAGAAAATTCCTAGGTAATTGCATCAAATGGTAATTGATTTTCTCAAAACGGCTATATCACTTAAAAAAATCCAGAGGCAAGGATGGATTGATAAATTATCCATTAGTAATCCCGAATCCGTAGCTGACCACACATACTCTATGGCAGTAATTGGTATGATAATATCTGATTTAGAAGATTATGATTCAGAAAAAATTCTAAAAATGACATTACTCCATGATTTGGCTGAATCAAAAGTGGGGGACTTTGTACCTGGGGAAATTTCAACGGATAAAAAAATAAAATTAGAAAATGATGCATTTTTGAAAATTATTGAAAATTTATCTGAACCAATCAAATCACAATATCAAAAAATATGGCAGGAATATCAAAAAGGAGATTCAAAAGAATCAATGATAGTCCACCAAATTGATAAATTGGAAATGGCATTACAAGCAAAAGCATATGAAAATGAAGGTTATTCTAAAGACAAATTAGTATCATTTATTGAATCTGCAGAAATGGGAATAACTGATCCTAAGTTAAAAGAGATACTAAGAAAAAGTCTAGAGGAAAAATAGAAAATGTCAGATAATGAAAAAGATGAATTAATTGATGCACAAAAGCAAGTCATTGGGATTTTGTTTGAAGTAATTAAAAGACTACAGGCAAACAATGATCTTGATGAAGAATATTTTCAGATAATTTCCAAGGGTGAGAAAAACAATACGAGAATTAAGGAAATTATTGATGAAAGAACAGATAACGCTAAAATTGTTGGAAGACTATTAGAAAAGTTGGAAATCTAGTTACCACAACTACAATCATCATCAGATATTATTCTTAGATGAGCTGTTTGTTGATATTTGTCTTGAATATAGTTTGCAAGATTTACTATTCGAATACGAGATTCTCGTGTATTCCAATTTCCTTCATTTTCAAACCAAAACTCTATTTCATCTAGATCATATCGTTCATTTTGTTCAACCAGACTTTTAAAAATTAGTTTAATTTCATCAATTTCTGATTCTGAAAGTTTTGATTTATCTTCCACTATTGTTGTAATTTCATTTAGTTTCATAATCACATTATTTGTCAGTGGCATAATACTTCTAATTTTAAATTCGTATAACAGTCTTTAGAAGATAAATTGTTATATCTACTAGATTATTTGGGAATATGCAGTATTTTCAGGCTTTAAAATTAGGTCAAAAAAGGGTTGCAGAAGCAAGAGAATACCTTAACTCTTTGACAGATGGAAAAGCCATGCCTGCACTGGCACTTGCAGATACAAAATCTAATTCTTGGGCACCTGTGGGAGAAGAGAATCTGTATGCATTTGTTGATGAATCTGCAGGATT
>JABDKK010000084.1 GCA_013002265.1 Candidatus Nitrosopumilus sp.
ATACAACAAGTGGTGATGTGTCAGGAAATAATTCATCTGTGGTAGGATATGGGGCGATAAAATTTGTTTAAAAATTTTGCAATCATTTTACAATAGTTACGGGGGCTTTTGCCTTGTGTAAAATAAAGTTTGAAGTACTTCCAAAGAATATCTCTTTAGGAAATCCCATTCCTCTTGCACCTATTACTATCTGATCAATTTGGTTTGCAGGATTATTGGCAAATGCTGTTAAATCATAGCCAGCGGTGTGTCCAGCTAATACAACGCCTTCAAAATCAATATTATTTTTCTCTACAAGTTTTTTGGCATCATTGATTATCTTTTTTGAATCCTTTGACCATTTTTTCTCAGGAATTTTTGGAGTGTGAACTGCTGTAAAAGCACCAAATTTTGTTTCACTGTGAATTCCCAAAATCTTTGCATTCAATTGTTTTGTTAATTTTATTGCAGTTTGCAATCCTTTTGTTGAGTTTTTAGAGCCATCAAGGCAAACCATAATTTTTTTTAGAGACATATTACTTTGGATATATCGTTTCTATTTATTTTACATGTGTGGTTATTGGGATTGAGAATGAGGTTATTTTTTAGCAAATCGTCCTAACAGAGGAACAAAGACATAGTTTGTTTGATTCTTAATTTCAACAATGCCCTTTGGTGTCTTTTTTAGCAAAATTAGTGACTGTAAAGAGCCTCCTACGGGCGCAATTATGAGTCCATTTTCGGCTAGTTGTTCAAACAAAGGATATGGAATCTCATCGCATGCAGCAGTCATTATGATTCTATCAAATGGTGCTCCGGCAGGATAACCTATACTTCCATCATCTGTTATGATCTTGACATTATTAATTTGAAATTTCTCTAAATTTTCTTTAGCAAATTTTGCTACTTCTGGATGAATTTCAACAGAGTAGACTGTTCCATCTCCAACCAAATAAGAAAGAATAGCAGTTTGCCATCCAGAGCCACTTCCAATTTCAAGAATTTTTTGACCTTCTTTGACATCTAACCATTCTGTCATTCTTGACACAACAGCAGGTTGCGAAATTGTTTGATTATTCATAATCTGCAAAGGCTGATTGTGGTAACCCTTGTCAATTTCAGATTTTGGAACAAATTCATGTCTAGGATAATTTCTAAAAGCAGATTCTACATTTTTTTGATTTAAGAATCCTGAGTTTTTTAAGACAGTAATCAGATCATTTAGTGCAACATATTTTTCAATAGGAATTTTTTTCATGCAAATAAAGTGGTCGTTTTTACAATAAAAACCGTCAGTAGAAGATTAGTAAATTAAAAAATCAATGAGAAGGATTGTCATGACGAATTGAATTCATGAATTCATTATGCTCAAGCATTAGTTCAATCATTTGTTGGCGTAAATATTCGTCATCCATTACTGCATTAAGCATTGTCTCCATCAAATCTTGAGACATCATGGCCATATGTGTTGGATTCTTCAACATTTCTCTATGTATACTGCTACTCGTTGCTGAATTAATCCATATCTCATGCATCATATCCATCATTCTCTCTGAATTTGAAAATCCAGTTGCTTTATGCGTTGAATGCATTTGGTACTCTGGGCACCATGAGCAATTAGTTTTATGCATTTTTTCTTTCATCTTTTCACACATTGGACATTCTACCTTAGAATCGCTTTCGTGATCCATTCCACAGATCATGGAATCATTTTTCATACCCATTCCAGCATCACTGCCACACATTCCCCCACCCATTGAATCTCCATGACCCATTTCTGAGTCCATCATATGTTGATGAACAGAATCCATCCACATGGGATTTTGTTTTAGGGTTGTCTCCATCAGGGAATGGTGTTTCATTGTTTGAATCATTTTTTGACGTAATTCAGGCTCACTAGTCATTGGTCCTAGCATATTTTTGAGTAATTCTGGATTATTTTTCATATGAGTTACAAAATCATTCATAGTTTGCATCATTAGTGATGGATTTTTTTGTAACATACCATGCCAATTATGCATCAAGTGTTCATTTGATATCATGTGCTGCATTAATTGATTCATCATTACTGGATGTTTACTCATTAGAGATGAATTAAAATCTGTATAACCACGATCAATTAGTTTTTCAAATGTATAGGGCATCACACATGCAGGGATTCCGTCATTTTTTTGTAGTAAAATATGCCCTTGACTGCATTTTAATGAATCAAGATCTGAAAATTCTTTCCATTGTTGATGGATTGACATTTCTTTTGCAAATGTATCTTCAAAAATATTAAAAACTGAAAAAAATGATAAAGATATCATTAGAAAAATTAGCAAAACCTGCAATACCAACAGATGAAGTTTTTCTCATAAAAAGGAATCGTGCAATATCAAAAATGAATTACAGAAATAATTAATTTATTTTGAATATAGGTTAATTGTTCTCTCAACTAGTTTTCCATGGCCAAGCTTACCAATCACTTCAAAGTCTTCTGCAACAATTTGGCCCCTGACAATTGTCTTTACAGGCCAGCCTTTTAGATTTCTTCCTTCATATACAATATAATCAGAAAAACCTCCAAACAACTCGGATGTTACTGTCTTTTCTTTTTTCAAATCAATCATTGTAATATCTGCATCAGAGTTTTTCTCCAATGTTCCTTTTTGTGGATACATTCCAAAAATTTGAGAGGCATTGTAGCTAGTAAAATTAACAAATTGCTCCAGAGTAATCTTGTTTTGATTTACTCCATCATTGAGCAGTAGTGGCAATACAGTTCCAATTCCTGGAAATCCTGCAAGTGCTCCCCAAACATTTTCTCCACCCAGTTTGAGTTTGAGCTGGTTGGCCACATGATCTGTGCCTACAGTATCAATTAGATTATTAGATAATGCATTCCAGACTGCCTTCTTATCATTTTCTGTTCTAATTGGAGGCATGACTTTGGCAAGATATCCTTGCTGTTTTTCATATGACAGTGTAAGATAGTGTGGGCATGTCTCAACAAAAATTTTTGTTCCAAGACTCTTTTCTTCTTGAATCTGTTTTAATGCGCGCTCTGATCCAATATGCACAAAGTAAATTACACAATCATAATCTCGTCCAAATTTGCACACTGTCTTTATTGCTTTAGCTTCAAACTCAGATGATCTACTTTCAGACCATGCAGATAACCCATCTTGTTTTTTCTCTTTTGCAGTTTTCATCCCACATCCACATGACTCATAGTCTTCTGCATGAACAAGAACGGGACAACCAAGCAGTGCTGCATTCTTTACTGTTTGCTCAACAATATCATCAGTAACATTGACATTTGCTTCAACAAGCGAAGGAGAATTTGGCGGCATGTCCATATACACATGTCCAACTTCGCCACCTAGATTCATGTAAATTTTAAAAGATGTGATTAAGTTCTCTATGCAATAACTCATTTCACTAATTTGCTCAGGTGTAAAAATTGATGCATGTATTGTGTAATCTACATAATGATTTTGTGCTGAAGCCTCTAGTTGTTCTTGTAAGGATTTGGTGAATGGATCTTTTAATCGAAGCATTCTCATCATTGTTGTTATTCCGCCAATTGCTGCTGCGTGAGATTCTGTTTTTGCTGCTTCATTAATTGGGGAATAGACTCCATAGTGAACATGAGTATCAATTGGACCTGGAATTGAAACTAATCCATTCCCATTAATTTTATTATCACATGCTGGAACATCAGTGGAAAATCCTACAATTTCTCCCTCATCAATTAGAATATTTTTCTCAACCATTCCTTGTGGAAGAATAACATGGGAATCGGTAATCACAGTATCATACGTCATCACGAAATAACACTTCTTGCAGTCTATTATGCGTTGAGAAAATGAATAAAAATACAACCAATCAGTTAAGTCAAGGGCCGGTGGTTTAGGGGTATAATGCCTCGTTCGCAACGAGGATGTCGGGGGTTCGATTCCCCCCCGGTCCACCTTTGCCAGAAACTATTATACATAAATAAAAAAATACCATCTTCATGGAAGTATTTGACGGTAAAAAAGCTGCACAAGAGTACATGTCAAAGCATACGTTAGCATTCTCAACGCCAGAGCTTACTCTGATGAGATTTGCATTTTGGTTAGGAGATTCAGTTCCAGATCCAAAAAACGAAGGAAAGGGAATTCCTAGAATGTTGACATTTATGACAGAGCAGGACTTTGAGCCAGTTCTGATCGACGATGATAAATATGAGCCATCAGGTGCCGTTAGAACTTCAGCAGCATATGGAAATGCATACAACGAAGTAAAATCAGATGGCAAGTTTTGCTCCGAATGCGGAACCAGTCTTTCAGCTTCTGCAAAGTTTTGTCCTGAATGCGGTACCACACAGGAATAGGTTTTCACTTTTGTCAGGGTTAAATACAAAAAATGAGTACTAGCAGTATGTCATTTAGAAATTGTGCAGATTGTGGAAGAGAATTTGAAGATGTGTTTAACAGAAGAATTTGTTCTGATAAGTGCTCACTAGAGATTTCCTAAATCAAATTATGCTTTAGTGCCGCACTTTGTGCAAAACTTTGCATTAGCTCTTAGTGGCGCACCACATGAGGAACATCCGTTTTCAGATTGTGGAGAAATGGTTTGTCTTGGCATCAATGCTGGATCAGGTGAAGGTAATGTTCCAACATCTCCAAATGCCTCTTTAGCTGAAACAATTCCAGGTGGGCCGCCAACAGGGTTTTCTGCAGTTCCGGATCTTGGCATACCTCCTGCCATTCCACCTGCCATCATTCCAGGATTTCCCATGCCAGGCATCAGTCCTGGTGATTGTGTAGTTCCAGAACCTCTTCCTGCTGATTTTTTCAATTCAAACAGTGCTTTGATAGCTAGAAATTCTAATGCTGAATATGCTACAACATAATCGCCTAATTTTTGGAAGAATTCTTTGTCACTGAGTTGTCCTTTCTTGTACATGTTATTGGTGTCCAGAAATGATTCATAGTATCCTTGAGATTCATCAAACAGACTCTGAAGTTTGTCAAAGAGCATGTTGAGTGTATCTACTTCACCAAATGACATGTGATAACTGGGTTTTTGGAATATTAATTACTTTAGGATCAAAAAAGAAGAAAAACGTGTTTGAGTTTATGCAAGTGCTCTATCAATCATATTTTTGTATGATTCTTTTGAAGCAGCACCTACTTGTTGGCTAACTATCTCACCCTTGTTTAGGAGAATTAAGGTGGGGATACTAAAGACGTTGTATTTTGATGCCAATTCATTGGCTTCATCAACATTAACCTTGACAAATTTTACTTTGCCTTCATAGTCACTTGCCAATTCTTCAACTACAGGACCTACCATTC
>JABDKK010000087.1 GCA_013002265.1 Candidatus Nitrosopumilus sp.
GAACTGAATAGTTCTGCTAGAAATCAGGCAAACAGGTTCACATATGCTCTTTAGATTCAAGCAATAGATCGTCCTGCTTGCTTGGTGGTATCAATATGTGGAATTTACTAAAAAATGATACTCAGAAATTATAAGTTTCAAGAGTAGAATCACTTATGAATTAGTAAAAAATTTCAAGTGGAATATCTAATTGCTTATTGAATTTGAAATAATTTTAAAGAACAGATTCTTTAGTTTTGAAAACTCGCTTAAAGTATTCAGATGGCTCATGTGGTTCTTCAACATCATTTGTGATACCGGCCAAATGTTTTGCAAGATTCTTTTTGTAACCTACTTGCATTTGTCTTTGAATTTGAATTCTTTGTGCTTGCGGAGAACCTGCACCGTGCATTGATTCTGTAAGATAACCAACTGCATTTCTACCAAGAGTCATGTTTTCAATTAATCTCAATATTCTCATTCTATTTTCAACATCAACGCCTTTTCTTCCTGCAAGATATTTTTTCAATAATGGTCCGGCCTCTGGATGTCTAAAGTCTTTTTCAGATGGAAGAGTTACTACCAATCCACCAGCAATGTCTTGTGCAAGTCTACTAATTTCATATGGGAAACGAGTAACATTATGCTTGCAAACTTGAGCAAGCATATCATCATTAAGATAAACACCAGATTTCATCTTTTGACCTTGGTGAGAAGATGCAATTCCTGCAGCAAAAATTGTTTCATTTAGATGAGTCATCTCAATAATTTTATCTTTGATATGTGAAACTTTTGGAACACCGTTGTAATCAGCAATAGTTGCTGCTGCACCAATTAATACATCTCCAAGTCCAGTTTTACATACATAACTTCGTCTATGATAACAAGTAAAACGTTCAATAAGCATTGATGCAAATTCATATTCTCCATTCATGAAAACTTTGTCCCATGGAATAAACACTCTATCTAAAATCATCAATGCTTCTTGTCCGCCATACTTTTCATTTCCAACATCGATGTTTCCTTCTTCCATACTTCTTGTATCACAGGACTGTCTTCCATAGATGTAAGTAACTCCATGTGCATCAGCTGGAATTGCTCCAACTACTGCCCAGTCCTTGTCATTCTCAGTTAGTCTAACTGTTGGCATGAGAATAATCCAATGTGAGTTGATACATCCTGTCTGGTGTGCTTTTGCACCAGAGACATAGATTCCTTTTTCATCTTTGTCAACTATTCTTGTAAACAAATCTGGATCATCTTGCTCTGATGGTCCCTTGCTTCTGTCTCCTTTAGGATCAGTCATGGCACCGCCGATTACGAGATTCTCTTTTTGAACCATCTTTACAAATTCCAAAAATCGTTTATGATATTCAGTTCCATGTTTCTCATCTATTTCAAAAGTAGTTGAATGCAGTGAGTTTAATGCATCCATTCCAACACATCGCTGGAAGCATGTGCCTGTGTTTTGCCCAAGCTTTCTCTGCATTTTATTTTGCATTACCAAGTCCTGTGCACTTTCTGCAATGTGCAAAAATCTGTTAACTTTAAGTCCGGTAATTGATGAATCGGCAGAAGCCAATTCCTCTTCTCGCATTGCAAGATCATAAGTTTCTGCAACTGCGTTAATTGATGGTCTGATCATTGGATGATCTACTGGCTCTTTTACTAATTCACCAAATAAGTAAACTTTGAGATCACGACCCCTCAAACTCTCTATGTAGTCCTCCCCTGATCTAATTGTCTTTAAGACATTAGCCATGTAATTTATTCATCTTTCTCGGGTATAAATATTCTATATTATGAAAGAAAAAGTCAGGTTTAGAGGCCGATTCTGACATCTAAAATACGACAGCCCTTGCCTTTTTCCATGACTAGAACAGGATTCATGTCAAGTTCTTTGATCTCTTTAAAGTCAGTAACTAGTTGAGAGAGTCTTTGAATGCATTCAGAAAGTTTTGCGATATCTGAAGGCTTTTCTCCTCTAACTCCTTGCAATAGTTTTTGTGTTTTAATTGATGCGATCATGTCATCAGCTTCAAGATTAGTTACAGGTGCAAGCTTGAATGTAACATCTTTTAGAACCTCTACATAGATTCCTCCCATTCCAAGCATAATTACTGGACCAAATCCAGGTTCAAGCTTTGAGCCAATGATTAGCTCCTTTCCACCTTTTACCATCTCTACAATCAATACACCTTTGATCTCTGCTTTCTTGTTGTATTTTTTTGCATTTTTGATAATTGTTTTGAATGCATCTCTTACTTCTGCATCACTAGTCAAGTTTACTTTGACACCGCCTGCATCAGACTTGTGAATGATTTGCGGTGATGCAATCTTCATTACTACTGGATAACCAATCTTCTTTGCAACTTTGACTGCGTCATTTTCTGTTTTAGCCAAAGCACTTGAGGGCAATGGCAATCCATAAGCCTTGAGAACCTCTTGCCCCTCTTCTTCTAGAAGATTTGGCCTCTTTTCCTTTTTTACCCTGTCAAAAATTTTCTTTGCCTTTGCTTTGTTTACTTTGAACTTTGTAATTTTTCCATCAGGTGCTTTGACCCAGTTGGAAAATCTAATCATTGATGCAAGGGTTCTGATTGCACCTTCTGCGTATGTATAGTATGGAACATTTCCATCAGCTAAAATCTCTCTGTTAGTAATTCCCTCATCTAGTCCCATTAGACTTGCAAGCATTGTTTTCTTGTATTTCTTTGACATCTCAACTACTACTTCTGCTAGTTTGTCATAGTTGAGTGTTCCAGAAGGCGTACACATTGTAATTACAGAGCCTACCTTTGGATGTGTTAGCACTCTATCTAGCACATTGTGAAATCGATTAAAATCAGCATCACCTACAATGTCTACAGGATTTCTGGAGCTTCCCCAAGGAGGAATTACAGTATCTATCTTTTTCCTAACACTAGTAATATCTGCCATCTTTATCTTCATCTTAGAGCATGCATCAGTTGAAATAATTGCAGGGCCTCCTGCGTTTGACACTATGACAAGGTCGCCAGATGATGGCAGTGGTTGTTTTGAGAATGCAGTTGCATAATCAAATAATTCTTCCATGGTATCTACTCTAATTGCACCTGATTGTTTTAGCAATGCATCATAGATTTCATCAGAGCCCATCAATGCGCCAGTATGTGACATTGCAGCCTTTGCTCCTTCTGGACTTCTTCCGGATTTAAGAACAAGTACTGGTTTTTTGAGTTTTTTAGTAATGTTTTTGCAAACTTTAAGAAATTCCTGACCATCTCCCATGTCCTCAAGATACATTACGATAACTTTTGTTTGCTTGTGATTTGCAAGTATCTTTAGAATATCTACTTCGCTCATTACAGCTTTGTTGCCAAGACTTACAACTGCAGAAAAACCAATTCCCTGTGCACTTGCATCTTCAACTAGTGCTGCACATATTGCGCCGCTTTGCGATACTAGTGCAATCTTTCCAGACTTTGGTGTAACTTTGAGAAAAGTGGAATTCATCATTGTCTTTGGATCAAGATTCATGACTCCAAGACAGTTTGGTCCAATTACTTGGATTTTGTATTTTTTAGCAATATCTTTAATTTCTTGTTCGCGTTTTGCTCCTTCTTCGTCAACTTCTTTAAAACCGGCAGTAATGATAACTACACCTTTAATTTTTTTCTTGCCACACTCTTCTAGTACTGGTGCGACAAGTGTGTTTTTGATAACAATTACTGCAAGGTCAATTGGTTTAGGAACATCAAGTACGCTCTTGTATGCTTTTTTGTAAAAGACAGTATCACGTGATGGGCTAATTGGATAAACAGTTCCCTTAAAGCCGTTCATAATGTTTGATGTAATGGTTGCACCTACACTTCCTCTCTTGTCTGAGGCTCCAATAACTGCAATTGATTTAGGAGATAAAATGACTGATTCGGCCATAGTTATGTTGCTTCTGAGGAATTTGTATAATAAAGTTATTCATAGAAATTTCTGATCTCCAAAATTCTAGCTTCCCAGCATCTTTCCTGCAAGGTTTTCTTTTCGTGGAACCCAAACAATTGTAAGTTTTGAAATTTTTCCCATAATTGACCAAGCTTCACGTGCCAAATCTCGTAGTTGCTCATTATTTATTGCAAATTCATGGTTGAGTTGGTTTACAGTATTTTTTGAATCGCTGTAAATTGTAATCTCATCATCAGAGTTTGCATACTTGTTTAGTGCAGAAATGATTGCCAGGTATTCGGCTTGATTGTTTGTAATCTCAGGCTCTTTTTCATAAAACGATTCTCCAGTTTCTTTTACAAAGTAGCCATATCCGCCATTGGGGCCTCCAGAGCCATCAACATAAACACTAATTCCCATCTTTGTAAAGCCTCGTTATCTTTACACTTAGATTAACTACTAACATGTAAATGATTGTAGATAATCCTTGCGATACAATTGATGCCAAGTACGGATCATAATTAATTGTCAAGAAATAATATTGCAAAATCCATCTTGCAGCAGTATAAACTATTTCTCCAACTCCAAGTGATGTGACCAATTTTTTTAGATCTTCTCGCAGTTTTACTGAATCAAGACTGCCTGATTCTAGTCGATATTTTTTTCTGTTATCAAGATAGAAGTCCACTAAATACAGAAAAGTAAATCACATAATCAGCTATTGTAGTATATGTTGTGTTAAGGTAGTCTGTTTGCCCGTCTAACAGCTGTGCAATTACTGCAGAAATTATTATTGATGCAGCAAATGCAATCAGAATATTTTTGTTTAATTTCAGATTTTCCTGCAGCACATCAGGTAACCATTTCTGTTGCAAATAAACTAAGTTCAGTCCAGTGTGATTTTTAGGAATATCAACAAACCTGCTAATTCTGCAATTCCAACACCAAGCATGTATGGGAATATCTCATGTGAGAAAATCTCCTCCATTGAAAAGTATGCCAAGGCACCAATAATATTGTGCAAAAACAGCATAGCAGCAACTACAATCATTCCCAGTGGAAGCTGTGCACGAGTTTTACCATACATTCTTCCAAAAATACAAATCAGAATTCCAAGAATGCCCATGTTTGCAATTGATACAATAGACAAAACTAGTGAGTTAGTCTCCATTTAGTCAAAAACACCTCTTGAGCTTTTATTTACTTTTATCCAATTTTCCTTCAATTTCTTCTAATGTCTCCATGTTTACTTCAAGATATGTAGAGATAAAGTACATCACACCATACTTTTCTCCAACCTTAGTTATCATGTTATTTTTTTCAAGCACCTTGATGTGATGCTGAATTGCCTTGTAATCAAGACCAATCTCATTTGCCAGTTGATTGGTATTTTTTGGATTTTGTTTTAGTTGAGAGATAATTTTTAGTCGATTTAGTCCACCGCGTGAGCCTGCAAATACAAACCAAAGTAGTCTTTTTGCATCAGGATCATTTGCCATGAGTTATGAAAAATCTCCAAGTTTACGCCTAAAAGGTATTTTGTGTGTAAATGAAACTAGAAAGTATAAAAAACAAAACAAATAATTTTCATTGAAATCAAATGATGTTAAACTATGATGCTCCTCTGTACAGACCTCCATCAGAAGCAAGATCACTGATTTTTCAAGTAACACTTGGTTGCTCATTTAACGAGTGCTCATTTTGTGACATGTACAGATCAAAAGAGTATTCAGAAAGACCATGGGAGCAAGTAAAAGAAGAGATTGACATGATGGCAAAATATTTGCCTGACACCAGACGAGTTTTTCTTGCAGACGGTGATGCACTAAACCTTGATGCAGAGTATATGATTAAGATTGTAAAATACATCAGAGAAAAGTTTGCAAACATTGAGAGAATCTCTTGCTATGCAATGCCAATGAACATTCTAAAGAAGAAACCTGAGGAGCTCAAAAAAATGAACGAGGCAGGACTAGACATGTTCTATTTGGGAATTGAAAGCGGTTCGGATATTGTTCTAAAGAAAGTAACAAAGGGAGCGCTAGCTAAGACCATCATAAAGTCAGTAAACAAAGCAAAGGATGCAGGATACATTATGTCATGTATGGTAATTTTGGGACTTGGAGGAAGAAAGTATTCCAATGAGCACATCAGGGGAACAGCCGAAGTTATCAGTGCATGCTCGCCAAATTATGTTGGTGCACTAACACTGTACTTGGAGAATGGGATAAAGCAAGAGTTTTTAGAAAAATATCAAGGAGAGTTTGTAAGAATTGACGATGATGAATCACTTGAAGAGCTTCGCGATTTAATCAGCCAGATAGATACAAAAGATGAGATTGTCTTTAGAGCAAACCACGGTTCTAACGCATACACAATCAAGGGAACATTCCCTCAAGACAAACAAGAGATGTTAGACAAAATAGATTGGATGAAGCAGCACCCAGAGATAATGCGACCACAGGGACTACGTGGATTCTAAACTATATTGATTCAGATATACAACTTTGAATATTCTAACTGAGTAATCGCCTTCAAAGATTTTCGTTGTTTTTCCATTATCAGTATTTAGTACTCTGAACTTGTACTCATAATCTCCATCTTCAGCAACACTTGCTTGTGCAAAGTGAACAGGAGAATCATCTTTGAAGATTTGAATTATTACAGGGTATCCTTCCACATGGTTTGCAACGTTTCCTTCAACAAATCCCCATGGCAAGGTGTTTGATGTAGAAGCATGAAACAAAATGGTTGACTTTTCAAGTGCCATCGTGTCATTTAGTGGAAAAGTTTGTGTCTGTGGGTCATGTGTGTGACCATTGATTAGAACTTGGCCAACGTGTGGATGTGCAAATGCAGAACCAGCTGAAAATGACAGCAGCAAACTTACTGCTAACAAACTTGAAAACAAAACAAACTTGTTCATATCAAAACCAGTCATTTGAGTAATTTAAGAATTTAGTAGCTTAAAGATTGTCGATTATTGGTTTAAGGTTTTCTGGAAGATCTGGCAGTTCAGTGTGGCTCTCATTGTTTTGTAGCACTTCAGGTCCGATTCGTCTTACCTTTTGGGTGCCTATCAGGGTGTCAATGTTTCTCTGAATGTCCTTTTCAGATAGAATGGTCTTTAGTTTTTCAAAAACTGTCTCTTCCTTTTCATATTTTTTTATGCCATATTGAACCAGAATGGTTTTCTCTTCGGAGCTAAAATCAGTCATATCTCTAAAGACCAAGGTTTATGGTAATAATCTTTGTTTAGTAAAAAACAGTTAAAATACAATGAAGAATAATTTAATCTGCATGTCAGGTAAGTTAGAATTAATCTCTTCTGTTTTGAAAATGAGAAGATATGCAGCAATTGCATTTATCAGTGCAGTTGGTTTGGGGATAATCTATTATTTCTTGACAATGTCAATGCTTCCAACTCATTTTGGAGTGGATGTTGGAATTTCGGCATCTTATGTTGCAACATCGATAGGTCTAACTGTTGCAATTTCAGCTTTGGCTGGAATTAATTTTGCAATGATGGCATACAAGATAAATAGAATGAAGATGATGAATTCTGTCAAATCAAACTCTTCAGCAGTTTTGGGCGGGGCATTTGCAGCATTTACTCCTGGCTGTCCGGCATGTACAGCCCCACTTGCAGTGATACTTGGTGCAGTAGGAGGTCTTTCGTTGTTTCCAATGCAGGGATTGGAATTAAAATTCATCTCAGTTGGTGTCTTGATATTTTCAATCTATTGGATCACAAGAGGATTGCAAAGCAAAAGTTGCTGTAAGATTGGATAATTAATTTAGAATTATTGATTCTCATAGTATAGTTTGATGACTTGATCAACTACATCTTTAGTCTCTGCATCTTTTTCAGTACTGACTAGAAGTAAAAAATCATCACCTAGATAAAATGAGAATCGCTTGATGTTTTCATAATCAGATAACGTGTAGATTGTTTTGCCAAGAAACTTTGCCATTTCTTTTCGTGATTTCCAATCAAGAATTGACTGGTTTACCAATTGGTTCTCTGCATGATCAGAGAGCATGTTTTTTATTCCTTCTCTCATTCCGCCTGCAACCTTTACAGCCCATTCATCATAGACTGTTGCAAATCTAATTTTGGGATTCTTTGCTAAAATTTCAGAGCAAAATTTCTCATAGTCCAATGAGAATCAATGATTCTCAGAGTAATTAGAGTTTTATTTTTTTATTGGATAAACTAAAGGCTTTTGGAACAAAATTACTCTTTTAGCTTGCTTTCCCTAAAGACATCAGAGCCGTACCAAGAGTATCTGAAATAATCCAAACACCACTCGTGAAACATTGGATCATCGGAATAAAACATCTCACTGAGATCAGATTCGCCATCAGTGTTTGGAAACATTATACAAACTTCTTTTTCATTCATTACAAGCATGGTCTGAACATTTTTTGCCATCTTTCTCTCTATCATTCCCTTCTCCACTAGTTTGTCATATCCAAGTTTTTTTAGCAACGCCTTTCTTCCCTTTGGAACAATAGCAGATTCAGAGAATATGTAATTGAATTTAACACCTTTTTTTACTTGCTTTACAAGTGGCTCAATTAGGTCAAGTGGGACTTCAGACAATATCTCATAGATGTATTCTTTAGAGTTTTTGTAGACTGTTTTCCACTGTTCCAGTACTTTGGAGAATCCCTTGATGTGCTGATTTATTGCAAGCTGACCGCAACGCATCTGAAATTTTTGTGGAACCTCGCCAAAGTTGTGCTCTTCAAAATATTTTCTGTTCTGCAGCAAAAACACAAGCGATGGAACCTGTGTGCAAACAGTTTTGCCAAATGTCGTCAAGCTGTATGTCCCATCATTATTTTTTTTTATCAATCCACTCTCTTCTAGTCGTACAAAGTTTCTGTGAACTTCCTGCTTTGTTGCATCAATCTCTTTTGCAAATGCAGTAGGTGTCAGGTTTTTGCTCAGCAAACCAAATAGTATGTTGAGTCTTTGAGGGCTTGCAAGCTCCAACACATAATCTGCAGTCTCATCAATCAGATCTGTCAACAGAGATTTGCAGCATCTTTTACTAAAAAACTAGTTGAAAATAAGCTAAAACTAACAGAGACTAGTTTGCTATGCTCATCTTTGGCTTTTCAAAGTAACACAAAGAGTGAATTTGAACCTCAGTCTGTGTTTGACACTCTGGGCATTCAAACTGCATTGCCTGATTGCATGCAAGACAGTACTTTATTGCCTCAAGTTGAGTTCCACATTTTCTGCACGAGGTATTCATGGCGTAATTTGGTCCTTATTCATCATTAACCCTGGTCAACAGATCAGCTTACCAGTCATTGAATGGTTTTACCATATTTGATGAATCACTACGTGTATTACCAATTATGAAAACACAACAAATCTCAACATGGGATAAAATGGTACACGCCCCATTCAAAAAGGTCGTAAAGTTCGATCTTATTTGCATGGCAATTGGTGCCGTGATGGGAATGGGCGCTGGTGCATATCTTGTTGCTAGCGGCTTACTAGGCTAGCAACAATAATTTTTTTTAAAATTTAATTTTTGAAAAAATAATCAAATTATCACAATATTGTTTTAGGAACAGAAAATATTAGAGATAATAAAAAGGAAAAAAGGAAAGTTTGTAGTTATACTTAATCGTCGTCTTCGTCGTCGTTATCTGATTCTAATGGAGATAGATGACTCTTCTTCAAATCTTTTAGATAGTCAGTGATCTCATCACCGCATAATTCAGATTTGAATTTACCATTAGAGCTGCATTCATCAACTGTTTGTTGAATCCAGCCTTCATACACATTTGGAATTGCCAAAACGCCTTGACCTCCCTGTCCAGCATAGCCTATTACTCGGTCATCAATTTCAGTATCAAAGGCCTTGGTTAGAATTACAGAGCCTGCAATTTTTGCATCTGTTCCATCACCATCTTTGTTTGGATCTGGATCAACTACATGCATTGCATTTGCAAATTTACTTGTTACATATGCATAATAGCCTCCGTCTTTCTTTGCACCCCATTGTACACCGTGACATCCAGGTTCACAAGGAAGTATTGCAACTACAGTTCCTGGATCAGATGAAACATCTACAACACCAATCTTTGCGCCAAGTGTCAAGGCAGTAACCATCCATTTATCATCTGGACTTATTGGTGTCTGAATTGGAAGTCCAATAAGACCTTCACCAAAGTCTGAACCTGCTTGAAGCCAGTCTATGTGACCAATAATAGAGCCATCAGCAGGATCTATTGCAGTCATAGAATTTCCTAGGAAATCAGCTGTGTAGAATACAGATTCATCTCCTTTCATTCCAGTGGCAATTGGTCCAAACAAGATTGAATCAGATGATTCAACAGTGTTTGTATCCAGATCAATAATTGATGCTTTTAGACCAAGAAAGTCTGGTGTTACAACATACTGGCCAGAGCTACTAATCCAGTGTCCATGTGGATGTGAACGGAATCCTGTGGAAATTTGTCTTGTCATTTCATATGTGAGGGGATCAAATTCATTGACTGTCTCCTCACCATTTATGGCAACGTAAATTTTTCCATCAGCTGGAGATGTCATAACATGTGATGGGGATTGTCCGGTGAATGATTCTCTGATGAGTTCGCCACTATCCCTATCAATTATTGCCATCTCATTTCCAAACCATTGAGTTTGGTAGATTACTTCGTTCTTTGCATCAGCCCACATGTTGTGTGGATGATTCATGTTGATTTCAGGTAATGCTATCTTTTGCTCGATATCCCACTTCTTTGTATTGATTACAGTAATTGTACCTGGTTTATCTGCTGGAGTTCCTTCGTGGTTCTTTGCAGCAGTTCTCTCAAACTGTGTATTTACCCAGACTTCTCCAACACCCTTCTTCTTTGGTTCTTTCAAATCAGGAAGAGACATGCTAGAATC
>JABDKK010000095.1 GCA_013002265.1 Candidatus Nitrosopumilus sp.
ATACAAAGTGTTTTCACCATTTTTTTCTAAAGCCAAAGAATTGCCAATAAGAAAACCACAAAAACATGTCTTTTCAAATTTATCAAATGAAAAAATAAAATCAAAATTTTCCATTAAAGAAATTCCATCTGGAATGTTACAACCAGTAAAAACAGAATTCAAGGGAGGGAGAAAGTCCTGCATTGCTTTGCTAAAAAACATAAAAAATTTAAAAAAATACGATAGCGAGAGAAACTTTCCTAGTATTGAGGGAACATCGCATCTATCTGCACATAATAAATTTGGTACCTATTCTATACGAGAGGTATATCACAAAATTGCAGATGATCTAGGAGCAAATCATACTCTGATAGCAGAACTGCACTGGAGAGATTTCTTTACACACATTATGTATCATTTCCCTCATAGCAAATCAAAAGAATTCAATTCAAAATATGAAAAAATTCCCTGGAGTAAAAATAGTGAGACCTTTACAAAATGGTGTAATGGAATGACCGGATTTCCAATTGTTGATGCAGGTATGAGGGAGCTGAATAATACTGGTTACATGCACAATAGAGTTCGCATGATAGTTGCATCATTTCTTACAAAGGATTTACATATTGATTGGAGACTGGGAGAAAATTATTTTGCATCAAGACTAATCGATTACGATTCAAGTGTTAATGTAGGAAACTGGCAATGGGCCGCATCCACAGGATGTGATGCACAACCATGGTTTAGAATTTTTAATCCCTGGCTACAACAACAAAAATTTGACAAAGATTGTCTGTACATTAAAAAATGGATTCCAGAACTTGATGCAGTTTCAACAAAAATTATTCATTCCTTAGATACAAAGCATTCCGATATTGAAGTGGATTATCCTGCACCTATTGTAGATCATAAAAGTGAGTCACTACACTCCAAAGAAGTGTTTAAGAGAATATCTTCTGGCTAAATTAAACTAATTATAAAGATCCAAGTTCATACCTTTTTTGTTGTCAGACAGATATGAAATTGGACTAGGAAACAATGATGAATCTGTACGAAAAAAGGCAGATGCTGATTTTGTATCTTTTTGGAATGAGCAAGCAAAGAATCTGGCATGGTTTTCCCCTTGGGAGAAAACACTTGATTGGAGTCCTCCCTTTGCCCGATGGTTCTCTGGAGGCACGATTAATGCCTCGTATAATGCGCTTGATATCCATCAATCCTCAAAATCTGAAAAATCTGCAATTTTGTGGGAGGGCGAAAATGGCGACTCTCGAAACGTTACATATGGTGAAATGTTTACCCAAGTCCAGAAATTTGCCAATGTCCTCAAATCACTTGGCGTCAAAAAAGGAGATAGGGTCACAATCTATCTTCCAATGGTTCCAGAACTTCCAATTGCAATGCTTGCATGTGCTAGAATTGGTGCAACGCATACCGTAATCTTTTCAGGCTTTAGTGCAGCATCAATAAAGGATAGAGTTTCTGATTCACATTCCAAAGTAATCATTACTGCAGATGGTGGATACAGGAGAGGCAAAGTCGTTGCACTAAAAGATGTAATAGATGATGCAATTTCAGAGCTTGATTTTGTAGAACATGTTATAGTTTTAGAGAGAACAAAAAATAAAATTTCAATGACACCAAAGGATAAACTTTGGAGTGATTTGATGAATAATATTTCTGATTCATGTCCTGCTGAACAATTACCCAGTGATCATCCACTATACATTTTGTATACATCAGGAACTACAGGAAAACCAAAAGGCGTTTTACATGGTACTGGTGGCTATCTTACACACTTGCATTCTACATTCAAGTGGGCCTTTGACATTAAAGACTCTGATGTATTTTTCTGTACTGCAGACATTGGTTGGGTTACAGGACACAGCTATGTTGTGTATGCTCCATTCTTACACGGCGCCACACAAGTGATGTATGAAGGAGCTCCGGATTTCCCAGACGCATCAAGGATGTGGGATATTTTACAAAAATACAAAGTTACAATTTTTTACACAACACCTACTGCCTTGAGAATGTTTATGAAATTTGGAGATGATATTCCAAACTCTTTTGATCTTTCCAGCTTGAGATTGCTTGGAACTGTAGGTGAGCCAATTAATCCCGAAGTTTGGAGATGGTATTTCAAAACCATAGGAAAAGAAAAATGCCCAATCATTGACACCTGGTGGCAGACTGAGACTGGAGGAATGCTAATCTCATCTCTTCCTGGAATCGAGACTATCCCGCTAAAGCCAGGCTCTGGAACAAGACCAATCCCAGGCGTAAATATCACAGTAGTTGATGAAAATGGCAATGATGTCCCTGCAAATACCAAGGGATACTTGGTAATCAAAAATCCTTGGCCTGGAATGCTTTTGACATTGTGGAATGATGATTCAAAATACAAGACAGTATACTGGTCAAAATATGAAAACTGCTACTATCCTGGAGACTATGCAAAGAAAGACGATGATGGATATCTGTGGTTGCTTGGCCGTGCCGATGATGTTCTAAAGATTGCTGGCCACAGAATTGGAACTGCCGAACTTGAGAGCTGTATGGTGTCTCATCCGGATGTTGCAGAGTCTGCAGCTTGTGGCATTCCTGATGAAATAAAGGGCGAAGTAATCATTGCATTTGTAGTTTTAAAACAAGGAGTGACAAATGATTCTAAAATTTTAGAAAAACAACTAGTAGATAAAATCCGTGCAGACATTGGTGCAATTGCAACACCTAAGCAGATTTACTTTGTTTCAAAATTACCCAAGACACGTAGTGGAAAGATTATGAGAAGATTGCTCAAAGCAATTGGTAATAATGAAAAGATTGGAGATGTCAGTACACTTGAAGACGGAGCTGCAGTGCAAGAAGTCCAACAAGTTTTTGACGAGCTTCAAAAATCTATAAAGGAAAATTCTAAATAATTATTTTCTAATCTCATCAAAATTTACAGAAGATAACATCTCAAACATTTTTTTCAATCCATCATACTCTGATTTTGAATTCTCATCTAGTTGATCATATTCTATTTCTTTAATCTCATCTAGTCTTTTAATTGATTCTTTGAAAAACTCTTGGTACTCTATTATTTTTTCATCTGTCATTTGCTCCAAATCAAAGATTACCGTATTGCTTCCAAGCAGATTTTTGTTCTCATCATACAAACTGGTAGCTTGCAGTAATCC
>JABDKK010000030.1 GCA_013002265.1 Candidatus Nitrosopumilus sp.
CTCTTGATGAGCCCAAGTCTTATCGAAGTTTGGCATGGCTGATAATTTACAAGTTTAGTCTTAATGGACGGTGTGTATTTAGATCGACTTTAGAGTTAATTTAGCTAACAAACTATTATTCAGGATTTAAAAATATCACATATGGTAAAAATTGCAGTTTTTGATTCAGGATTAGGCTCATTATCAATTATTAGGACAATGCAGGATAGTTTCAGGTCAGATATCATCTATTTTGCAGACAAGAAAAATTATCCATATGGAAGAAAATCACAGGCTCAATTACGTAAGATTGTAGAAAAATCCATCAAAGAATTGCAGACAAGGTTCTCTCCAGATATGATAGTTGTCGCATCTAATACCCCAAGTTTGATTCTAAATTTAGAGTCAAGGAAGATAATTGGTGTAAAACCGCCATTAGAGTATGCAAGAAGAATTTCAGAATCAAGAAACATTGCCATACTAGCTACAAGCAGCGCGATAAAGAGCAAGGGTCTAAATGATTATATTAAAAAACACAATTTTTCAAAATCTATAACAGTTTACAAGATTGATGGATCTGAGCTTGTTGATTTGGTAGAGTCTGGAAAATTTTTAACAAATAAAAAATTTTGCAAAAAAGTTATTAGAAAAAGTCTTGATCAATATTTTTGTAATAGTTTAATTGATACAGTTACATTATCGAGTACTCATTTACCATTTTTAAAAAAATTATTAGAAAAAGAATATCCTGAAATCCAATTCATTGATCCAGCAAACATTGTTGCAAAAAAGATTTTTAAAAAGATAAAAAACAAACAATCAAAAAGAAATTCATTGAAAGTTTTTACATCAGGAAACAAGATAAGATTCAAAAAAGAACTAAAAAAGATTGGAATCAAAAACAATGTTAGTTTTTTATCTATTTGATTTTGGCTTTTCTATAACCGTGACTAAATTTTTTATCATATAGTTTAGAATATTCGTATGTTTTTGGATCTACAACATCACTAATTATTACAATTGCAGTTCGGGTGATTTTCTCATCCTTTATTTTTTTTGCAATATCACCAAGTGTACCTTTGATTATTTTTTGATCCTTCCAGCTTGCACGATATACAACTGCAACTGGAGTGGATTTGGAATATCCACCCTCTATTGCCTCTTTTACTAAATTAGAAACCAGATGAACACTAAGGTAAAAGATCAATGTAGCTTTGTGCTTTGAAAGCTCTGATATTTTTTCACGTTTTGGAACTTTGGTTCTTGATTCTGCCCTGGTAACAATTATTGTCTGAGTTATTCCTGGCAGTGTCAGTTGGGTTCCAAGTGCAGCTGCTGAGGCTAAAAATGCAGTAACTCCAGGAATTACAGTGGATTTAATTCCTTTTTTCTCTAGATTGTCAATCTGCTCTTTGATTGCACCATAAATTGAAGGATCCCCATCGTGTAATCTAACAACAAGCTTGTCTTTTTTTGCATTCTTGTACAATAATTCAAAAATTTCTTCTCTTACAAGTTTTGATGCATCATAGAGTTTTCCATTTTTACAAAATTTCAAGATCGGTTCAGGAATTAGAGATCCTGAATAAACCACAATGTCTGCTTTTTGAATTATCTTTTTAGCTTTAACTGTAATTAATTCTGGATCACCAGGACCGCATCCAACAAAAAATACATCAGACACGTTTTACCACCAAAATTGAAAAATATTTTGTAGTTAGGTTATTATCATTTACTTCACCCAGTGTCATTTTTTTAATAATTTCATTTTCTGTTCCAAGATCTTGCCCAATTGCAAAAATTGAATTATCTGGGAATCCAGATTCCTTTAGAACTTCAATTACTTTATCAAAATACCTTCCATCCTTTAGAAAAACCATTGTCTCCGAATGCTTTGCTATCTCTTTTACACTGGATAAATCATAGCAAGAAGGAATTATTGCTACCTTTTCAGCTCCTTCTGCAATACTTACACCGACCTTTGATGCAAATGTAAACATTGAAACTATTCCAGGGATTACGGTAATTTTTATGTCCGGATAATTCTCTTTGAGATCCTTGTACATGTAGATCCATGTACTATATAGATACGGATCACCAACTGTTAGATATACAACATTTTTTCCAGATAATACCTTCTCAGACATTATCTTTGCATTTCTTTTCCATGTTTCCTCTAAAACATGTTTATCCTTAGTCATAGGAAAAATTAGTTTTACAATCTCTTGGTTTTTTGACTTGTCAATTAAGGAGGACACTACAGACAGTGCAATGCTGGGCCTGTCTTGATTTGAAGCAGGACACATTATGATATCGGCATTTTGTATTGCTTTTACAGCTTTGACAGTAAGAAGATCTGGATCTCCAGGACCCACACCAATTCCAATTAATCCAGGCATGAAAAATATGACTTTTATCCCAATTAAAAATCTAGATTACACTCTGGTAGCAGATATTATGGTAACAGGATTTCTTGCAAGCATCATAGTTCCAGTAGTAGTCTTCCTGCTTTTTGATATTGTTACCTGAGTAATGTCAATTGATTCAAACTGTAAATTATCAAGTATTTGTAATACCGAATATAGGGTCTCAATTAGAATAATTCCAATTACAATTCTACCCCCAGGTTTTAATTTGGTCTCAGAGAGCTCAACAATTTTTCTGGTATCGCCTCCAGTACCACCAATGAAAATTGCATCAGCGTTTTCAAATTCTAGAATTTTTTCTTTAGCATTTCCCAAAATTGTTGTAATATTTGATACCCCAAATTTTTTCATGTTCTTTGTGGTCAGATCTATTGCATTTTCATCATAGTCTATTGCCAAAACTTTTCCAGATGATTCAATTTGAAGTGCAGCTTCAATAGATATTGAGCCACTTCCACATCCAATATCATAAACTATTTGACTTGGTTTTAGTCTGGCTTTACTAATTTGAATAGTTCTGACTTCTTCTTTTGTAATTGGAACATTTTCTGTTCTCTCAAAAAGTTCATCAGGTATTCCAGGAGTTTTAAAATTCCACATGCCACATCTTAAATTAACAATCTAGAGATTAATACCACTTGAGACACTTCCTGAGTGTACTATTGTATATGTCACAATCCAAGTAAACAAATACAAAAACACATAGCTTCCAATTCCCTGAGTAACAATTTTCTTTCTATCAGAAGAAGGCAATTGCATCTTCATTCCTTTTGCAACTACAATTGTTCCAGCAAAGATAATTATCATAAAGGCAATTGATGCCCATCTTCTATCTTCACCCTCAATATCTTCAAAGATAAAAGTGGCAGCAGTTCCCGCAAGAACTGCCAAGGCAACACGTAGCCAAAATAATTTGTTTAGTTTTCTGTCTTTTTCACTCTTCTCAGCAATACCAACTGGGGATTCAGCCTTTGGTTCCTCAGTGGGTTCAGTTTTTTCAGTTTCAGGAATATCAACTGATTCATTTTTTGGAGGTTCTTTTTTTGAATCAGTAGGCTCCTCAGTAGGTTTAGATTTTTTCTTTTTGAATTTTGCCAATGAAATTTCTAGCAAATCTCAAGCAAACCATGTTTAATATCTTTGGTCAAAATTTGAGCATAGCATAGCAAGGGTATAATTTTAGTCACAAATTATGTTAGATATGACATTAGCTGGAATTGAGTTACGATACTTAGTAGAACAAATTTCAGAAAAAGTTCAGGATTACTATATCAGTAATATTTACGGAATTACAAAAGACAGCATTCTCTTCAAACTACATCATACCGAAAAAAGTGATCTGTTCATGATGATCTCAACATACGGGGTTTGGTTAACTACAGTAAAAATTGATCAGATTGAGCCAAACAGATTACTTAAGAGATTAAGAAGTGATCTTTTAAGATTAAAATTAAAAAAAATAGAGCAGATTGGTTCAGAAAGAATTGCATATTTTACATTTGAAGGATTTGGAAAAGAGTTTGTGCTAGTAGGAGAGTTTTTTGGTGATGGAAATATTTTGTTATGCAATAATGAAATGAAGATTCTTGCATTGCAGCATTCAATTGATGTAAGACATAGAAAGTTAAGTGTTGGACTAGAATATACACAACCACCAAATAATGGATTGGACGTATTTAATATATCAGAGTCAGATTTTGATGAACTAAAATCAACTGAGTTTGCTTCTGCAAAATGGATTGGAAGAACGTTGGGTTTACCAAAAAAATATGTGGAAGGAATTTTCCAAATTGTAAACATTGATTCAAAAAAGATTGGAAATCAATTGACTTGTGAAGAAATAAAAAAATTGTTTGACACCACAACAAAAATTGTTTCAGATGTGATTTCAGGAAATCACAGTCCAGTGATTATTAGAGATAAAAAAACAGAGGTTCTGCCAATCAAATTGGATAGTTTGGATGGGGAAATTACAAAAGTAAGTAACTTCATGGAAGGATTAGATATTGTTTTTACAGAAAATATAGTAGAGAAAGGAAAAACTATTCAGTCGAGTGGTTCTGATAAAAAAATAAAGGAACTACAATCACAAATATCTGAGCAAGAAAAAGCAATTCAAACAGTAAAAGAAAGATCAAAAAACATTACATCAGTTGCTAATTCATTATATGAAATGGTGAAAGCAGGTATATTGTCAATAGAAGACAATGCTGCCCAAGAGATTTTAAAGAATCATAATGCAAAATTGATTTCTGAAAAAGGATTTTCGTTAATTGTAATTCAAGATGAGAAGATAAAGATAGACACAAAGGCTTCTCTTCAGTCTATTGCATCTGTTTTATTCAATGAGGCAAAAAAACAATCAGCTGCAATTAATTCAATTAGAGAAATCAAAGAGAAGACTGAGAAAAAGCTGGAAAAGTTTCAAAACAAGACAGCAGGCGAGCAAGAGTTGGTTCTGGTTTCAGAGATCAGGAAAAAAAATTGGTATGAACGATACAGATGGTTCTTTACTTCTGATGGATTACTTGCAATTGGTGGAAGAGATGCGGCTTCAAATTCAGCAATAGTCAGAAAGCATTTGGTAAAAAATGATAAAATATTTCATGGAGATATTTTTGGTTCACCATTTTTTATTTTAAAAGAGGCTCAGAATGCTCCTGAAACAAGTATGATTGAAGTTGCTCAAGCTACTGTTTGTTTTAGTCGTGCATGGAGAGAGGGCATGTATGGTGTTAGTGCATTTTGGGTCAATCCTGAGCAAGTAAAAAAATCAGCCCCAAGTGGTGAATTTCTTCCAAAGGGATCCTTTACAATTGAAGGACAACGAAATTTTATCAAATCAGAAACCCTCAGACTTGCAATTGGTATTATTCCACAAGATGATGGCTATGCATTAGCATGTGGGCCACCTGGGCCTATAAAGAAAAACTCAATCTGTTATGCAAAAATAGAGCCACATGGATTAGAACTCGTTGATGTAGCAAAAAAAATAAGAATTGAATTTCTAAAAAAACATGAAAATATTGTTAGGAATATAAGTATAGATGAATTTGTTAGGACTTTACCTGCTGGAAAAAGTCAAATCAAAGAAATTGGTATTGGGGATTTACAAAAAGACATTCCTATAGAGGATGAATTGGTGTAATGTTTTCAGTATCAACTGAAAGATGCATGCCATTTTTAATAGATAGAAATTCTTTCCCATCAATTATTAAAAGTGGTATATTTGCAAGGGCACATCCAGTTGCAACTGTAAGATCTGCTTTAGTACAAATCATTGCAAGTGGTGCAGTATTGTTAGATTTTATGGAATAAATTGTATAAGCACCTACACTACTTCCAACACCCGAAGGAAAAACAAGTATAGAGTCTTTAATTGATTTTTCAAAAAGATCATGATTCTTGTCACTAATAATTCCAGTTTTTTTGTTAACAGTTCCCAGAAAATTAATTGGTTGAGTAGATTTTATAACAACACCGTTTGTCTTTCCCTTCACTAAAACTTTCATTTTGTCTCTTCTTGAACAATTTGTGAGAGCGGTTTTAGGTTTACGCCAACTCCGTTAGAATTTTTCAGATAAAATGCTCCCTTGATGCTATTAGTAGTTACAACATCAACATTGTCCTTGCAGATCAATGGAGTAAGACACGTACAGCAATCAGATAGAATTTCACATCCAGCTCTCTCAAGCTCATTTGTATATCCAATTTTTTTTGCCTGCTCTTTTACAGTCCTTGGTACAAAGACCATACATCTTTTTTTGAAAGAACGGCCCTTTAGTCTACTAGTAAGATCAGATATCTCATCCAGTCCCAGTTGGGGACTGCCAAGTGTAATCAAATCACCTTTCTCAGAAGTGTTTAGCTCATCATGAACGTTTTGCATCTCCTTCTCATCAAAATCTACTTTTTCACAATCAGAATCTCCTTCTCCAAAAAGAAACTTGGCACATGTTCCAGATGTTCCCATGCCCCCACACATTGCCTTGCATTGTCTTTTATCCATCTCTCCAAGTCCAGAGATGTTTACAGATGTATCTCCAACTTTGCCTGCAAAAAATCCCAGCATTCCATATGCCAATTCATCTGGATTTTTGACTTTCATTCTAATTGTAACGTTTGGGGAATCTTCCTTTCGTAATGAAGAGTATGGACTCTTTCCAGTAAGAGCACTAGCTAACGCACTAAATGCACTCTCCTTGTTTGTTTTTAGATTATCATATGAATTTGCATGAATTGCAGCATTGCTTTCAGCAAATGCAACTTGGGTTCCATCTGGTGGAATATCATAGATCTCATAAGGAATACATGAAAATGATGGAGTTACTCCCATTGTTTCATATGAACTCTTGATTGATAGTTGTTTTGAGATAAAATTTTCATCTAGTCCATAGTTTGAAACATTGTCAATATCAAATCCCATTGGATTTAGTGTGGTTTTTACTTTAACTCTAGCACTCTTACTTATTCCAGATAGGAATTCCTCACCAGCATCTCCAATAGTATTATAGTTTACACCAGACAAGTGAGCCCATTTTATTGGTACCAGTCTCTCAGCATCAGTTGCCTCGCCAGTTGCAACCAGAATTCTATAAGCCATCTGCATAATTTCGCCTTGCTCGCCTTTTAGTGCAGATTCCTCTTCCTTTGTTAACTCCAATAGTTGTGTTTAGTTATTACAGATATAATACTTGTACGTAAAATCTCTACATGGAAATGCGGAAGATTCTTCGTGGAATGACAGATACTATGAATGCAGTCAAACCTCCAAGAATGACAGCATTAAGAGAACTTCATGAAGCAGAAACTGGACCATTTAGTATTCTAATTGGAACTATTCTTTCTGCAAGAACTAAGGATGAAGCAACAACAAAAGCTGTCAAAATACTATTCTCAAAGTACAAAAATCCAAAAGAACTTGCTAATGCCAAAGTAAAAGATGTTGAGAAGATAATAAAATCAATTGGATTCTATCATGTTAAATCAAAAAGAATTATAGAGGTTGCAAAAATTATTCATACAAAATACAAAGACAAAGTTCCAAACAATTTAGATACTCTAGTTGAATTGCCAGGTGTTGGAAGAAAAACAGCAAACTGTGTTCTAGTGTATGCCTTTGAGAAACCAGCAATACCAGTTGATATCCATGTTCATAGAATTTCAAATAGGTTAGGATTGGTAAATACAAAAAGCCCTGAAGATACAGAACAAGAATTAATCAAGAAGATTCCAAAAAAATATTGGATCGACATTAATGATACATTTGTAATGTATGGTCAGAATATTTGCAAGCCAGTATCACCAATGTGTGATGTATGCAAAATCAAGAAAAGATGTAAACTATACAAAACTAAGAACGTTTCTTTGTAAGAAATAGTACTCCAACTATAACTCCAATTCCAGCTGCAATGTAAAATGGAAACAAAGCAAACAAATTCTTTGAAGGATCACCGGATAAAAATTCCACAATCATGCTTCCAGAATTTACTGATGGAATATCAGTAGAGCCTTTTAGTCCAAAAACAGAGTATGAATCAATAGCAAAAGTTCCAATGTCAAGATTAGTCACAACAATTCTTGCACCATTATTCACGGTTAGTCCTGCTCTATCAGTATAGGATACGATAGATTTTGCCTGGGGATACCATCCTCTATCCAAATCTCTATGAATTACAACATATCCTTCTTTTGGAGTTTGAACTGCAACCCAGAATTTGTAATTAGGCAATGCACCCATTCCAACCTCGATGAATTCATCATCTGTCTCTTGATCGTATAATCGAATTACGGCATCACCATCAGGATTGGAATAAAGTAAGTTGTTGTCAATTGTTACTTGCCAGCTTACTGCATGAACATCATCTAGTGGAATTACTAGAGCATCTCGCAAAACAATGTTGAATTCTTCGGAGGGAATCTCTATTGTATCAATGATTAATGAGGGATTTTTGACATCTTGGGCAAAGGCAGGAATTATAAAAAATCCAACAAATAAAATTATTCCAATTACATACAACATGAGCTAGAGTGATTTTGATTGAATAAATATCTAATCAACAAAAGGTTTTGGATGATCCAAAATTACTTTGGCAACTTCTCGTCTCAAAATAAATTCAGAAGGTGCTTCTCCGTTTTGAATCATTTCTCTTAGTTTAGTTCCACTAATCTGCTCTTTTGCATCATCATCGTGTGGACAAACCTTTGGATTTGTATATGTTAGACATTTTTTGCAATAGAAAAATGCAGGAAAAAATACTGGTGAAATATCTAGTTCTGGATAGTCATCAAATATTTTCTGAGCAGCAAAAGGATCATAAAACTTTCCAACACCTGCATGATCTCTACCAATAATGATATGTGTGCAACCATAGTTTTGTCTCATAATTGCGTGATGAATTGCCTCTTTTGGTCCTGCATATTTCATCTCAGTGTGTAACGTACCAAGAAGGCATCTATTTTCTTTATAGTATAATTTAATCATAGTCTCATAGCATTTGACAATTACCTCATCAACAAAGTCACCAGACTTTTTCTTTCCAATAATTGGATTGACAAATACGCCATCACGTGTAGTAATTGATGTCTTTTGTAGCATTTCATGAGCAACATGTGGTGGATTTCTGGTCTGAAATGCACAGATTGTTTTCCATCCTGCTTTTGAAAATGCCTCTCTAGTTTGAGTTGGAGTTAATCTGTATTTTCTAATTTCAGTCTCCTCTGGTCTTTGAATATAGTCGATCTTTCCACCTACCAGATAGTCCTTCATAGACATTGTCTTTGCCACACCTGGATGAGAAGAATCAGTTGTTCCATAGACTCCTCGTGATGTTTTTTCTTTATCAAAGGAAAAGATTTCCTCAACGTGTAAAACTGCAACTCCGACTCCATCAGGATTCTTCAATAAAACATCACCAGCTTCTTTCATCTTATTTGCTGTCTGTTCATCAACATCAAGAACAATTGGAATAGTCCAAGCTAGATTGTTTGCCAGTCTTCCCTTGGCAATTACACTCTCAAAGTCTTTTTTTCCCAAGAATCCTTCAAGAGGACTAAAAATTCCATCTGCGATGTTTTCAACATCATTTGCCAAGTCTTCAGTAATTGTAATTGAGAATAATCCAGAAGGATCGATTTTGGTAATTCTGTTAACTAAAGTTCCGCCATGCGGCTTGATCATATTTTCTGACATGTAAAATCCTCTACTTAGGGTCTATATGAAGGCCACACTCTTTGTGCTCGCCTTGTTCCCACCACCACCTTCCTGCTCTAAGATCTTCTCCAGGTTTTATTGGTCTGGTACATGGCTCACATCCAATGCTAGGATAACCCTTGTCAAGGAGACTGTTGTATGGAAGATTATTCTTTTTGATATATTCTTGAATCTGATCCCAACTCCAATCAATAATTGGATTAATCTTGAGAATTCCTCCATGCCCTTGGTCTAGCTGAAATATACTAACATTTTCACGGATCTTAGTCTGATCGCGTCTTAATCCTGTAATCCAGCCATCTAGAGTCTGGAGCATCTTATTCATTGGATGTATTTTTCGTATTTCACAGCAAAGTTTCCTATTTTCTACACTATCATAAAATAGATTCATTCCTTTTTGATTTACCATTTCTTTGACTTCGTTTGCATCAGGAAATAGTACTTCAACAGAAATGTTGTATTTTTTTCTAACAATATCAATAATGTCATATGTTTCCTGAGGAAGTCGTCCGGTATCTAATGTAAAGAATCGAAATTTAGGATTAATCTTTAGCATGATATCCATAACTACAGCATCTTCGGCACCAAAGCTTGATGCCTTTGCTACTTTTGGATGAAGATTCTCAGAAACCCATTGAAGTGCTTCTTCAGCAGTCTTTATTTTGGAATTAAGTTCATCTACTTGTTCTTGTGTGTAATTTGTCACAAAATCATTTGGGATATTTGTTTTATATTGATTGCCCATGGTTTTATCCTAAATTATAAACTAGTAAAATTCAGAATAGAAAAGATGGAAGAAAAATCATTCGTAGTTGTATTTCCAACAATATTTTCCAAAAACAAAATACCACTACTAATATCAAATATTAAGAAAATTCTTAAAACTAAAAATCAGCAATTCAAGTCCGTTAAAAGAGACGGAGATATTATTTTAGTTGATGCAAATGATCCAGTTTTTGCATCATCTGCAATAAATTTACTTTTTGGGATTGATAAAATAACAATTTCAAGACAAGTAAAAAATAACTTTCAAGAGATTGTTTCTGAAATTACCAAAGTAGGAGGAAATCTATTACTAAAGGGAGAAAAATTTCTAGTTAAAGTAGATGGTGTATCAAAAGGATTTCTTCCAAAAGATATAGAGATTGCAGCAACATCAAACATTATTGAAAAAAAATCAAATCTTGGAGCCCATCCAGGAACAGATGAAAATTATGATAAACTGTTGTATACTTTTTTAACAAAAAGTAATGCATACATTAGTATTTTTTCAGATAATGGAAACGGTGGAATTCCATATGAGTCACAAGAGAGAAAAACCATTTGTGCAATTTATGATGAAATATCTGCAGTATCTTGTTATGAAACCATAAAGCAAGGAAATGATGTCAAAATTATATTATGTTATAAGCAAGAATCAGAATTACTTAGTCTTGCCAAAATAATTAATCAGATCATTCCTAGACTTGTTCAAGATAAGATAGAGTTTGATTTCTATAATCTAAAGATAAATCCAAGTGGAATTAAAAATTATCCCATATATCTAAATTCAATTTTACAGATATTGCTTCAATATCCTTTTGATCGTGTGTCACTAGCTTTGTCGCCACTTGTATTCTCTTCAGATTTTATCGATAATTCATTAAATCTAGTTTTTCAAAAAAATAAGATTCCAGTACTTCCACTTTCTGGAATAGACAATAACCTATTTCAAGATGCTAAAGAGATAGGTTTGGAACGTAATATCAAAAAACTTGAAAAACTAGTAACAATGAATTCAAATGAAATTCCTATCTACTCAAAAAAAGAAGTTGATATTGCTCTGAGAACAAAAAAAACAATCACTATTACCGTTGGGCCAAATAATGTTCATGATATTTTAGATTCCCTTGATGCTAATCACTGAGAATTTAAACGGCATATTTGATTTGATATTGTGCTCAAAATAGGAGAATTCATCTATCCATGGGGAAGTGGTCATTATTCTAGAATGATGAGACTAAATGAGGTTTTGGGAGATTATATAAAAGAGGAATTGGAGGTTCATTTTTCAAGTAAAGATCATGTTTATGAAAAATTATTAGCAAAATTTCCAGATCAACGAGAAAAAATCCATGAGATTTTAATGCCAACACCAATTGATGGGAAATTTGGTCCAAGTGTCGCAATGTCACTAATGAATTTGTTATTACCTATCTCAAAAAACCCACCATTAATTAGACAAATTGTAAATTATTTGAAAGAAGAAAGAAGACTTTACAATAAAGAGAAATTTGATCTAGTAATTAATGATGGAGATATGGGATCAAACATTCTTGCAAAAAATAGAAACATCCCAAGTTTATTTATTACAAATCAATTCAGACCAAAATTGTATAATTCTAGATCTTACTTGTATCCATCATTAATTTTTGTTGCAAAACAAATTTCCAAAGCAACAAGAATTCTTATTGCAGACTCCCCACCACCATATACTCTATGTGAATACAATCTTAATTTTACTAAAGATGTTGATGAAAAAATTACTTATGTAGGACATTTTACAAATAGTACGCAAATTAAGGATGAAGAAAAATCTGAACTTGAAAAATTAGTTGAGAATAATGATTTTGGATATTGGATGAGAACAGGAAATAAATCAACAAATGATGGGACTGGTCAGAGATACGAACAAGTTTTCCATCAAGAAGAAATGATTAAAGAGAAGAGGATTATCTCTCATGCAAGAAATGATCCAAGCATAGATTCTGTTTTAGGAATAGATGGAAGAAAATATACAATTTCTGAAGCATTAGATAAAAAAATTGATTGGATACAAATTGATGTAGGCTTTTTATCCGAGCATGAAAAAGATTCTGTTCTTAATTTGTGTAAATATGCAGTTGTAAATGGTTCTCATACTGTAATGGGTGAGATTATAGGTGGAAAATCAAAACCGATCATTGGATATCCAATTTATGATGAGCATACAAACAATATCAAGTGGGCTCAAGAAAAAAAATTGGGACTTCTAGTCACTAAAACTGATCAAGTAACAAAAGCAATTTTTCATATCAAGGAAAATTATGGAATTTTTGAAGAGAACTTGAGGGAATTTTCAAAAAACTTTGTTCCCAATGGAGCTGAAAATTCGGCAAAAATTGCCGCTCAAACCCTAGAAGAAAAGAGATAATAGATTATTTTTAGAATTTTGTTCATCTGGCACGCGGGATTTCGATGGGCGAACGGACCGAAAGGGATGATGAAAAAATCCGCGTGCCAGATTAATATCGATCTTCTAAGAATGTGGGAACGCTTTTATGGAAAAAATTAAGCCAAATCATCAGTGCCTAATTGTCCAGAATGTACAGCAAGAGAGAAAAAGAAGATTCAAGCAAAATATGAAGCTGATACTCCAGAAGAAGAAAGGGGTAGAGATGATTTATTCAAGTTATATGATGAGATTGATATTCCTATGAAAATGGATGCAGCTACAAAGCATTTCATTTGTAAAAGATGTGGATTATACGCTACAAGAGAGCAGGTTTCAGATATTAGATACAAATTGAATCAAAAAGAAAGAACACGTGATGATAAACATGATGACTATTTAGAATGGTGGTCAAAAAGTAAGAAAGAAAAACAAGAAAACTAGAGTGATTTTAACATGGTAAAAAAGAAAGATGACATTCCTGATTGGGTTACTGATGAAATACAAAATGCAAAATTTCAAAAACCAACAGAGATGAAAAAGACTGGTTATATTTTAGAGCTGTATGATGCAGATAACAAAATAGATGCACAATTGTATGATCCTGTAGAAGATGGAAGACATATTGTTACAATGGATTTACCCAAAAAGATCAAAATGGGTGATTTGGAGAAAGGTGTTGTCTATGAATTTACTTTTGATCAGTACAAAGCCCCATTAAGTAAAAAAGTTTCAGAATATTTAGAAAAAGAAAAAGAAATTGAAATGAGTGCAATTTATCAATTTGAATTAAAATCATTAGAAATGTTAGATGTAGGCTCAAACGAGGCTACAGATGATGATGTTGAATAAGAGAAATCTATTTTTTAGAATCTAGTTGTTTTTTAAATGATTTTTCAATAATTGGATTGATAAAATATGGAAATGTATTCTTTAACCATACTGCACCACGTACAAAGGATGGAACAATGATTTCTAATCTTGAAGAGTTTGTAGCTTTGAGAATTGCTTTTGCAACTGTTTTTGAACTAAGAGATGCAGGAGAGTATTGAGGCATTTTTTCAAAAGATGGATGATCAAAAAAGTTTGTTCTAACCATTATTGGACTAACAACTGTAATTCCAACACCTGTTCCCTTTAGCTCATGTTTGAGACCCTCTGAAAATCCAAGCATAGCAAATTTTGATGCACAGTATGAAGCAATTCCAGGCAAGCCAAAACTTGCAGCAACTGATGCAACATTGACAATATGACCTGATTTTTTCCCCAACATTGATGGAAGAAATTTTTTAATACAATAAATCATACCGAAATAATTTGTCTCCATTTGGGATTCAATGTCTTTAAGTGAAAGATCTAAGACAGAGCCATAAATTGCAAATCCTGCATTATTAACAAGAATATCTATGGAACCAAATTTTTCTAAAATAAGATTTGACATTTGATTGACTTGATCTTTTTTTGATACATCACATGGAATGATTAATGTAGTTGTATGGAATTTTTTTAATTCGTTTTCTACTTGTTCTAGTTTATCTTTTCTTCTAGCAACCAAAATAATTTTTCCACCTTGTTTAGCAAATTCTATGGCAGTATCTTTTCCAATTCCAGAAGATGCACCAGTGATTAGAATTACTTTATTTTTAAAGTTCACAAATTAAAAAAACCATTTAATGATAAAGTGGTTTCGATTTTTTATTGTGTTTTTGATATTCTACTCAAGGCTAATTTTACTAAAAGTAGCCAAGTAATTATAATAGGAACATAATAAGTTGCAATTCTCCAACCAATTACTGCATCCCAAGCAACAACTCCCTTTGGAATATCAAAATCAAATGGATTCAAATTGTTCAGATATGCTACAATTCCAAATTCTGCCAATCCAGAACCACCTACAGTTATAGGCAAGTTACCAATTGCATTTGCACCCATTACTGCCATAATAGAATCAAATGCATTAATTACATATCCAGTTCCCATCGCAATTATCATAAATGATATTCCATAGAAGGACCAAGAAGCAAGTGAAAACAAAAAGGACACTGTAAAGATTTTTTTAGATTCAGAAGTTTTTAGATTTTCTTTACTCATGGTGCAAACTTCTTCCATCCAAGTGTTTGTTTTATCGATATATTTTGTGCCTTTTTCTTTTCCTAATTTTATTACAAGATTTGCCAATATTTTTGGAACTTGAAACATGTGTACAGAAGATAAGAAAAACATTACCAACCACAAAAATGTTACAATAATACTAGTAGCCAAAATAATTGCTGCAACAACATATGCTTCATTCATTAATGCAATAATTCCTGCCATTATAGACAATAATCCTGCTGCAAATACCTCAGTCACAATATCCATTATTGCAATCCAAGCAGATTTTGATGCTTTTACCCCTTTTTTGTGCAAATAATAAAGCACAACAAATTCTGCACCAACGAACATGGGAGTTGTAAATTTAATAAATTCACTACCAACTCTGACACCTGTTAATTTCCAAAAAGAATCAAAATTTCCCAGATATTTTCTTGCAATATATGCAAATTTGACACCTTGAAGACCTAGTTTAATCATCATCGCAACAACTGCAGCTGCAAAGGGAAAAAATCCAATAGCCAAGACATCTTCTATTTTGATATCAAATTGAATAGCAATAATGAAAATTGGAATTAAGGTAACAGGAATTACTACTAGTCTCCAATTCATTTGATCGGTTTGTTGGGGAATCAAATATGAAAGTTGACTAGTTTGCTAGTCACAAAAAAATCTTATACCCAATTTTAGGCGTGAATAATTAAAAAATTACATTTCAGAGGATTCTTTTTCTTGTGTTTGTAGCTCAAGTTTTATCTCAGAAAATAATGATTCTAACTTGTCAAATTCATTAAGATTTTTTTCTTGAAGAAGTTTAATAACCAAATCCTTGAGATAATCCTCTTTTTCAGATGTACTTTGAATCACAAAAAGAATCTAATTTAGTAGAATAAAGTCAAAGTGGAATTTTTTGATAATTTTGGTTACCGTTATGGAATTTTCTTAGAATATTTTGAATTAGCAAGTAGTTTGAAATATAAGCAATTTCACAAAATTAGACGGATTGAAAACAATTTTTATTTCAGGCACCGCAGGTTCTGGAAAATCGTCACTTACATCAAAGTTGATTGATTATTATACAAAAAATGGAGCTTTTACTGCTGCTGTTAATTTAGATCCTGGTGTTGAAAGTTTACCATATACATGCGATATAGATGTTAGAGATTATGTAGATATGATATCAATTATGCAACAATATGAACTTGGTCCCAATGGAGCTTTAGTAATGGCAAATGATTTGATTGCATCTAAAATAGATGATATACAAAATGAAATAAATAGAATAAATCCTGATTACTTAATTGTCGACACACCCGGACAAATTGAATTATTTGCTTACAGATCAAGTGGTAAGTTTCTTGTAGAAAATATCTCATCTGATGAGAAGACCAGCATTTTTTTGTTTGATGGCGCTCTAATTACCACTCCCGTAAACTTTGTTTCAATTTCACTCCTTGCAACATCCATCAGATTACGTTTGAATTTACCAACCATTAATGTTGTAACAAAAACTGATCTTATTGGAGAAAGAATTAAAGATATTTTGAAATGGTCAACAAGTCTAAGTACATTGGAGAATGCAATTGCTAAAGATACAGATGGAGATACCTATTCATTGACGACCAATATTTTACGTGGATTGAATCTTGGAGGATTTGCACAGGGTCTAATCCCCATATCAAATGAAACCGGAGAGGGATTAGTTAACCTTGAGGGAGCTATGAGCAGAATTCTTAACTTAGGTGAGGAGGTAGAAGATTAATTGATATCAAAAATTACAGTAAGGGCACCATCATCAACTGCAAATCTAGGTCCAGGATTTGATGTATTCGGACTTGCAATAGATGCATTTTATGATGAGATCACTTTAACAAAAATAAAAAATGGAATTACAATAATCACAGATGATAAAATTCCAAAAAAACCGGAGAATAATACTGCTGGACTAGTTATAAAAAATATGAAAAAAAAATTCAAAATAAAAGATGGCATAGAAATTAAAATTAGAAAAGGAGTTCCTGCGGGATTTGGAATGGGAAGCAGTGCAGCCTCAGCAGCTGCAACTGCAGTTGCGTTTGACAAGTTATTTCAATTAAATTTAGATGGAAATTCACTAGTAGAATTTGCTGGATCTGGAGAAAAAGCAAGTGCTGGATCTGTTCATTATGATAATGTTGCAGCTTCTGTATTAGGTGGTTTTGTAATTGTAAAAACAAATCCGTTAGATGTTATTCGTATAGACCCTCCCACGAATCTTATAATGTGTATTGCTGTTCCAAAACTCGAAGTTCCAAAAAAGAAGACAAAAGTATCAAGAGGTGTGATTCCTAAAAAGATCAAACTAACTGATAGTATCTTGAATCTATCTAATGCTGCAGCCATTGTTGCAGGCTTTATGAATAAAGATGCAGAGATGATTGGAAATTCAATTAAAGATGTCATTGTAGAGCCAGCAAGACAGCATATGATACCAGGATTTAGTAAAGTTAAGCAAAATGCCATTAAAGCAGGAGCTTTAGGGGTAACAATTAGTGGGGCTGGTCCTTCAGTAATTGCTTTTTCAAAAAGTACATCGGATTTGAAGAAAATTTGTACAGCAATGTCAAAAGGGTTTGCAAGTACAGGAATAAAATGTCAAACAATAATCTGCAAGCCTAGTAAAGGATCTTCAGTCAAGAGAAAATAATAGTGAACATTATGAAAAAAGCAGTCATAGTTTTTAGTGGAGGGGTTGATTCTGTTTGTGCAGTCTCATTTCTAAAATCTAAATTTGATTTGTATGGTATTACATTTTCTTATGGACAAAAGGCCAATATGGAAATTATTGCTGCAAAAAGTTTTGCAAAAAAATTAGGACTAAAAGAGCATAAGATAATTGATATTGGTTTTATGAAAAATTTGTATGGAGATTCAAATGTTCTGACAAGCACTAAACGAAAAATTCCAAGTGAATTTGAGTATTCAATTGTAGTTCCAATTAGAAATGCAGTTTTTCTATCTATTGCATCAGCTTGGGCTTTTACACTAAATGCAGGATTGGTTGCATATGGAGCACATACTGGAGATAAGCACTATCCAGATTGTAGACCAATGTTTGCAAAAAAATTAGAATCAGCATTTAATCAAGGAGAAATTGATGGAATAGACTCAAAATTACGGCAAAAAATAAAGATCTGGTCACCTTATCGTCAAGGATTATCAAAAAGCGATTTACTAAAATCAGGAATCAAAGTCTTAGATGATTCAATTTTTAAAACTTGGAGTTGCTATTCAAATAAAAAATTTCATTGTGGTATTTGTGAGTCTTGTAATAATAGAAAAGTTGCATTTGAACAAGCTGGAATATCCGATAAGACAAAATATCTTAATTGATTCTAGTAGCTATTACGTAAAATTTTCTTTTTTAGAATAAAGCCTCTAATTCCAATATACCAAACTAAGAATATTATTCCAACAATTCCCATAAATACATAATTTTGTACTTCAGGAGATAATCCTTCAAAAGAATTTGTGATTTCTCTTGATGATAACATTGAAACGGCAAGTATAATTCCAAATTCTATTGCATACCATGTCCAACTAGGCCAAGATTCTTTTGGAATATGGACATTTGGATGTGCTCCCATAATTCAGATCAAAATTGATTGATTATTTAATTTTTCAGTATGGTCAAAAAGATGAATCAGAGGCGCGTTTTCGAATTAAATTCATTATAGTCTCATTTTCTTCTTTATTTTCATAAATTCCTCTAAAGGCTGAAGAAGAAAGAACTGCATCATTTCTTACACCTCGCATTTTCATACATAGATGTTCTGCATCAGCTAATACTACTACCCCTTTAACACCTTGAGAGTATAGTTCATCGGCGATATTTTTTGTTAATCGTTCTTGAATTTGTAATCTCTTTGAATATTTTTCAACTAATCTAACAAGTTTCGATATTCCAAAAACTCTTCCATTTGGTGAATATGCAATATGGATTTTTCCAAAAAAAGGCAGCATATGATGCTCACACATCGAATAAAATTGAATATCCCTAGCAATTACTACACCAGAATCTTCTGAAAATTGTACAGATAACTCGGAATCAGAATCATATCCTCCAAAAATTTCTTTATACATATTGGCAATTCTTTCAGGAGTTTCTCTTAATCCTTCACGGGTTGGATCCTCACCAACTTCAATAATTAATTCTCTAACAAGTTTTTTTACACGTTCTTCATCCATGGATAATGACATGGAATTAATCTAGTATTTGAACTTAAGCTGATTTTTAGGCAGGTGATAATTTTATGGGGCCCCAATAAACTTGTGTAATTGTGGAACAACTTTGACATCAATATAATGAGGATATACAATATCATACAAATCCAATAAAAGTTCTAAAGATGGTTCTGAAACTCCATAAGTCGGTTGGATAATAAATCCATCAACATTCTCTTTTGAAATTTTTTGGAAGATTTGGTTTATCAGTTCTTTAAATTCATCAATTTGAGTTTTAGAGCTAACTACAATTTTGATGTATGTTGTTTTTTTTTCTTTTACAGATGATATAAGGCATTTCATTGTATGTCCAATTAATTTATCGTAATGTTGGGAATCAACAAAGTCAGAATCTTTTGTTTTGAATTCAATTTTGACTATATCAATAAATGGTAAAACATGATTGAATCTATCAATATCAAAACAAGATGATTCAAGATATGTGGGAATTTTTTTGTTTTGTACATGTTTAGCAAGTTGTGCAACTGCTTCGTGTTGGATTAAAGGATCACCTCCAGTGAAATTAACTTTGTAAGTTTGGTTTTTCAGGTTAGAGTCAATAAGTTGATTTGCATCTTCAATAGTATATTCTATTCCAGAAGTCAACGGAAGTGATTCTTTAGTATCACAATAAAAACAAGTAAAAGGACATCCTGCAAGTCTTACAAAAAGTGTTTTTGTTCCGTATAGAATTCCTTCACCTTCTACAGATGTAAATATCTCAAATAATCTTACTTTCAAGTAATAATAGTAAATATTTTCATTATTTATTCAATGAGGTTTCTTCTAATGTAGTACGGGTTCTTTTGTATGAAACAAACCTGCAATAAAGAAAATCACACCTAAAATTCCAATTGTGCTTCCAACTAATTCAACTTGATTTTGGAAATTTCCTTCAGTTGGAGCCCATAACCATGCCATCAATGCGCCTACAATTATCATAGGAATTCCTACGCCTACTGTAATTGTTTTTGAAGCCATGCTCATGCTGTTTAGAAAATGTATATGAAGTTTATGATATTTTTTAGAGTGAATTTTTAATTTCTTCCAATTGTTTTGCTAAACTTCTCAGAAGATCACTTGCTGTATCAATTTCTCCATTAGACAAACTTCTTTTGATGCTTTGAAGTGTATTTTTTGCATCAGCTAAATCATTTGGATCTACTCCATCTATTTGAGATAGTCTCAATAGAGATTTTTCGACTTGCAAAACTCTAGATTCTAGTCTATCGTTTTTTGTTAATTCAAATTGGTCTTTAATTGAAATAATTTCTTTAATTTGTTTCACAATTTCGCTTGGATTATCAGCAGAAGAGAGATTCTCTTTAGCTTTTTCAAGTTTTTTAATTATTTCATCTGATACGCCTTGTTTTTTGGCATTTTCAATTAATCTATCTAGTTGTTCTAGATATTGCTGAGCGTATTCTTTAGCACGTTGAGATTCTTTTTTTGATGCCTCCTCTCTAAGTTCTTTATTGATTTCTACAATAGTTTCCTTGATTTTTTGAAGTGTTTCTAATGCTAAAGCAAATTGCTTGTTACTGATTTGTTCTCTGGATAAAGAGAATAATTCATCAAGCGGAGTAAAGTCTATGGATGCATTATATTTTTTGGCAATTGTTTTAAGACTGTTAAGATAAACTTGTAATCTTTGGATATCATTTGAAGGATCCTTTACATTTTGTCTTGCAGAATCTACTTTTGAGCTTGCAACATCTGATGCTGATTCTTTAGTTGCAACATCTGGAGATGGTGAAGATCTTGAGATTTCAGTAAAAATCTTCATTGCAGAAAGAAAATGTTCTTTAGCTGAATCTATATCGTTATTTCTAATAGCTTTTTCTAATGCATTAACCTGATTAATTCCTTCAGCAAATAACCTTTTAATTTTTTCAGGAGAATCAGAAGAGATTTGGTTTTCGATTTGGTTTTGTGCACGTTTTGCTAGTTTTAGTAGAATTGCTGGATCATCCTGGGCAGAAACAGTACTTGTCATTCCTCCAAGAACCATACTTGTAACTAGAATCAATAAGCTAAAAGTTACTATCGATTTCATTCTTCTGCCTCAACCTCTTTTTTTAGTTTTACAAGATTTTGTAAATCTTTTTTAGAAATTTCAATAACACCCTGTCGTTCTAATCTTTTAACTGCTCTCCACATTGTAGTTCTAGGTTGAAGAAATTTCTTTCTAAGATCACTTTCTAACACTTGACCACCATTTTCAGAGATAAATTTTACAATTTCTTTATCATCTTCACGCATTTCAGGTCTTAGACTGAAAATTGTTTCAAGATAATTTGTATCAATTTTAGTTTTAGTTTGGATTGTTTCTGTTTTTAATGTAGATGAAGATTTTGTTTGTTTTCGTTTAATCAAAATTATTGCTACTGCTGCAGCTGCTGCAATAGGAGCTCCAATCATAGCAAAAGTGGAATTTTCAAATAATTGTTCTGGGTTTGTTGTTGGTGGGTTTGTTGTTGGTGGGTTTGTTGTGCCAAATATGTAATTAATTTCAGATAAACCACTTTCTAATTCTAGTTTAGTTTGATCATTTTGGATAATCATATTTGTTGGAAGTGCACTAATTCCAACAATGATGGTGTTAGGTGGCATTAATAATGAATAATCTGTAGGTGAATCAATAGAGAAAGTCCAAACTCTTCCTTCTTTAGAAATCAAATCATGAATATCATAATCAATGGTAATTGACGAAGAACCAAACGTATCAATAGTTGCAGAATCAGAAATTATTTCACTAGATAACAAAAATCCATTTTCACCAACTGCAACAAAGTTGTCAATGGCTGAACCAAATAGATTAACGTCTAGATCAGGCTCCAAAGGATCCACATCAATCTGAGCAGAGATATGGGCAGAACCATCTGAATATAGTGTGAGATCAAGCATTCGAGTAGAGCTGAATGAGGTCTGAAGGGGCATCGTTAAAGCAACAACGATTAAGCCTGTGATTAGCAAAGGAGCTTTAACCATTGTTTCGAGGATACCCTCAGTCCTTACAAAAAGCATTCCATCCTCTCGAAGATACTTTTTCCTATGAATTGGTACGATTTCTGGATTCATGGGTCCTAATACCTTAGATTCATGCTTTCTACGAGTCCCTGAAACCTCTTAAATTCCTGGAAAAATTGAAGTCCCTTTTCGGTAATCAAAAAGACTCTATTTCTATCGTTTTTGACGGACTCGACTAAGCCTGCTTCTACCAGTTTCTCACATTTGTCTAGTACTGCATAGTGAGATAGGTTGGCTTTGCGAGATATTGCAGATACAATGATTC
>JABDKK010000032.1 GCA_013002265.1 Candidatus Nitrosopumilus sp.
CATATAGAGATCGCACGATCATTAGAAAAAACTACCTACGATAGTTTTTTAATAGCAGAGAACTTCGGTTTTCTTGTCCCAAGCTAGCTCAGCCTGGTAGAGCTTCCGGCTGTAGTTGTTGGCTTTAGATGGCTGACCGAAAAACAGCATATCAGGCATACAGAAACCGGGTTGTCGAAGGTTCAATTCCTTCGCTTGGGACCACAACTTTTTCTGTTTTTATTGTAAAAATAATAAAAAGATAGACCGATTTAAGAAAACAAAGATGAAGTCTTAAATTAAAAAACTATGCCTATGCTGATTTCTTGACTTTTTGAGCTGCAGGTCCTTTTTTACCTTCGCCCACCTCGAACTCGACTTTATCGCCTTCATTGATGAATCCGTCAACATCTGATTTGTGAACAAATAGATCTTCACCAGATTCTCTTTCGATAAAACCAAAGCCCTTTGTACGGTTAAACCATTTTACGGTACCTTGTTCCATTTGTTTTTGCAAAACGGATTCACTATATTAACTAAGTCATCAAAGCATTATCAAGATTGAGATTAAAATCTAGAAATCTTTTGGAATGTGATTGTTTTCCTTTAGCCATTCTACTTGCGGAAGCGTAAATCTCCAAACGATATCCCCTCTTTCAGACTCCTTAAAATCCCATGGGGCGATGATTACAATATCATTATCTCTTATCCAAACACGTCTCTTTAGTTTTCCTCTAATTCTACCACGTCGTGTAATACCATCAGTGCACTTTATCATTACATTTTCACCACCAAGCATTTTCAATACTCTACCAAAAAGTTCTCCTTCTTCTGGAAGTCTAATCTCTTTTAGAGCACTTTCATTTTTTACTTGGCGTTTCCCCATGAATGGGTTTATCACATTGAGCATATAACTGGTAGGGTTTCAGACATTTCAAATTCTTAGTTCAGCCAAAATACGTAAGAAATTTTATCTATGTTGTCAAAATCAAATAGTGGAATTTCAGTGTATAAAAGAATGCTCGCAGTGCTGTATTGAAAGAGAGTATTATCCAAGCAAAAAATTTGGAAAAATAGGAGTATTAATTCTTCCAGAAGAAAAAGAAAGAATAGAAAAATTAGCAGTTAGAAAAAAGTTGAAAATTAAAATTTTGCCAAGAATTGGAATTTCTCATAGTAAAGACGAGATGCCAACAGAAATTTTGGCTTTTCAGTTAATGGGGATAGAAGAAAGTGGGAATACTTGTCCATTTTTAGATAAAGAGAGTGGGAATAAATCACCACATGGGGGATTTCCTTGCAAGATCTACAAAGAAAGGCCACTTGCATGCAGCACATATCCTTTGATAGAGTCAAATCCGATGACTTTAGATAAAAAATGTAAATTTTGTCAAGAGTACGGGAATGCAGATGAAAATTTAATCGGAGAAATAGAATCACTTTTGAAAATAAAATCCAGAATGAATACCAATGCAAAAAAAGTATGGAGGTATGCTACAGGAATTGGAGAAAAAGAGGACCGACCAACAATACAAAAAGGCTGGTTTTTAGAATGATTATCATACATATTGATTGTAAGTATAATAGCAACCAAGAATTCAAAAAGTATTACAACTTTAATCAAGTATTAGTTAAGATTTTGGTCTAATCAAGATAAAGTTGATCAGAAAATTATTGAAATTCTAAACAACAATACCAGAACTCCTTCAAAAAATATTGTATCAGAATAAAATTAAATCATGATGTTTCAGATAGAACAATTAGAGAATAATAGAACAGTAGAAAAAAGTTGAATAATTTAAGTATACAAAATATTAAATGATGTTTCAAGAATCAGCCAATATCAAATAGTTTTGGTAAGATCAATCCATCAAAATTAATGCAAACAGCAAAGAATTCAATCAAAGATTTTGTAACAAAATTAGAAAAATATGTTCCAGTAACCAGTATGGAAGGCAAATGGAATATACTGATAATTATTCAAACGAATTCAGAAAAATCAAATACCACGCAAGAAATAGTTGAAAAAAAATTCTGAAGAATTAATTGACTATAGAATGAATGAAATTGACATTAAAGACATGAATATTTCAACATGTCTTTATTGTTATGACAAAGAGTATCTGATTCAGCAATATCAATTGCTTTTTTTAATTAGTCTAGAGTAAATGATTTTTGTATAAATGCCAAAACTCTCATACTAATTGTCTTTCATACACGTGATGTAGATTTCTCATCAGAAGCAATTACTACAATTTGAAGATTTGCTTTATTGATAAGATTTTATAGTTTGAAACTAAACTATGGGTTAATTACGGCACGCCCAATAATTTTTCGTGCTTTAAGATCTTCCAAGGCATTATTTGCCTGATCAAGAGAATAATGCTTTGAAATTACAGGGTTGATAACTCCCTCTCTGGCCAAATCAAGTAGTTCGACCATATCAGTATAATTTCCAGTATATGCACCCTGTATCATAATAGATTTGAGAGGTATTGAGACCAGAGATATTTCCAAAGAACCACCGAAAAGCCCAACTAATACCAGATTACCTCTTTTACGTAAGACACCTAGTGCAACCTTAACAGTTTGTGGTGCATTAACAAAATCAATTACGCTATCAGGTCCCTTACCATTACAAATAGAAATTATTTTTTGTATTGGACTGCCAGTTCCAGAAGATAAAGAACCAACTACGTTTGTGTTTACGACAAAATCAGCACCCATCTTCTTTGCAGTATCAAATCTTTTATCATCATTATCGATGCAAATAATTTTAGCTTTGGTGATTGCTTTTGCAATTTGAATTGCCATCAGACCCAAACCACCGGCTCCAATAATTAACAAGAATTCAGGAGAATTGGAATTTGCCTTTTTTACAGCATTATATGCAGTAAGTCCAGAACATGCTAAAGAAGTGGCAGAATCAGGATCAACGCCATCAAGTTTTGCCAGGTATTTGAAATGCGGGATTAATGCATAATCAGAATAACCACCATCTTGAAAAACACCCATTGATTTTGGAGTATCACATAAATTTTCATCCCCTACTTTACATGCAGGACATTCCCCACATCCAATCCATGGAAATACAAGAACTTCATCCCCAGTCTTAATTCCAGAGACATCATCACCAATGCCCTCAACAGAACCAACAATTTCGTGTCCAGGAATGACAGGATATTTAACTCCTCTATCAGTTACTTTCATGAATTGACCGTCACCTAAATCATATCCACCTTCCCACAGATGTAAATCACTGTGACAAACACCAACAGATTTGACTCGGACTAAAACTTGGTTTCCTTGTGGTTTTGGGGTCTCAGATTCAGATACTGCTAGAGGCTCATTGGGACCAGTAATTCTGGCAGACTTCATAAATTGATTTTTTGTCTGAACAATATAAGAGTTGACTGGATGTGAGAAAAAAATAGAGCCCTAAGATATTATCAAATAGAAACGAAATTATTCTGTGAGTGAAGCAGAAGCACCAAATAGTATTTCTCAGGAACCAGTCAACATTCTATTCAGCCCCTCATCGGTCGCAAAAAAAGATGTTTGGGAAATTGATCTTATTAAAATTTTGAATATATTAATTAAAATCCTTGAAAGATCAGGCAAGAAAGATCTTAAAGTTGCAGGTATGGCAGCACTTTCCTCATCTTTGATTTACAGAATGAAGGTTGAAAGTATTTTTGCACTACAAAGAGCCGCAATGGAAAAAAAACCAATGCGCCAAAGAACAGATGTAGACATTGAATTAATAGATATTCCATATAGACATGAATCAACTTATCCAGTCTCACTAGACGATTTGCTTGGATTGCTTCAAAATCTTATTGGGACAATTGCAAACCCACAATCAAGAAGAAGTAGGCAATTAGAGATTGAACCAATCGAAGCTCCAGATTTCAAAGATTATTTTATTTCCCTTGAGAGCATCATTGGAAAATATGAGGATTTAGTATTGAAGAAAATTTCTCCAGCAGGATTTGGATTACTTCAAGATATTATCGTGGATCTTGACGAGGTTGATTCAATTAGATGTTTTTTTGCAATACTATTTCTGGCAAGAGACCAAAAAGTTGATTTGGAGCAGGTTGACGATGACATCAAAATTATTGCAATAAAAGAAGAGTTAACAAATTGATCAAAAATGAAGAAAGGGTTTCTTTAACTATATTTTAAAAAAGGAGATAGTAGTTGGCAAAAATTAACAATCTTGATGAGGCAACTGCAAGAATAGAGGCAGCATTGTACTCTTCAGGCAGACCACTGAGAATTGAGGATATAATACGAGCCTCAGGCACAGAATCTAGAACAAAAACACTAGATTTGCTCAAAAACATTATGAAAAAAACCAAGTCAGCATTCAAAGCACTAGAAGTTGTCATTCTTCCAGATGGATCCTATGTAATGCAATTAAAACCAGAGTATAGTTCAACTGTTAAAAAATATGCGTCAAAACCAGTTCTTCCAAATGCCACATTAAAGACATTATCCTACATTGCATACATGCAACCAATTTCTTCAAAACAACTAGTAGAAACAAGAGGTTCTGGAGTTTATGCTCATTTAAAGGAGTTAAGGCAATTAGACTTCATCAACCATCAAAATGTTGGAAGAATGAAAATTTACATAACTACTGACAAGTTCCAAAAATATTTTGGAATTCAAGGCGATGTAGAAGATCTAAAACAGAGATTATTCTCCAAAGTAAGAAAAACTGCCAGTATGAGGCAAAGCCCAACATCACAAATAGTGACAGAGCTAAACTAAGTTTTGGTTCAAGACCAAATTATTGCGTTTTGTATAAATTAGAGTAATTCAGTGGTAATTTCGTGAGAAAATCAGTAGAGAATTTGGCAACTAGTAAAATCACTGGTGGAAGACGATACCCATTAAGAATTAGAAGAAAATATGAAACAGACAGATACCCAAATGAAGCTGTCAATGCACCTCAAGTTACTATAACAAGAAGAGTTCGTGGAAAAAATAGAAAAACAGCGTTAAAGTCAAGTGATTTTGTAAATCTCGCAACAGGTGAAGATAAAGTAAAGAAAACAAAAATTCTCAAAGTTTTAGAAAACTCTACAAACAACGATTATCAAAGGAGAGGGATCATTACAAAGGGAGCAATACTAGAAACACAAGAAGGTAAATGCAAAGTAGTTTCTAGACCAGGACAAAACGGAGTCGTCAACGCAATTTTACTAAAGGAATAAAATGAAAGATTACGAGCACGTCGTAGTCTGGTTGGATTATTTTAATAAAAATTTAAAAAAATCAAAAGGGCGAAGAATGAATTTAGAAAAATGTGTATTTGATCCATCACTAAAAGAATTAATGGATGCAACAAAAGTTGCAGGATTTGAAATTAAAGAATCAGAAGACAAAGTTAGATTTCCAAGAAGACCTTTTGTGAGATCAGGATATGTTGTCTTACCAAAAGGATCCTCTAAGACAATTATTCTTAACAAAATTTCAGAAAAACTTGTAGCAAAAAGAAGCAAGCAATCAAAATAAAATCAATTCTAGCTCTTAGCTAAAGTAAAGTTGACAGAAGTATATGATAAGAATATGATAATTATAATTTCTAATTGCAGGAGGTAGGCGAAATAATGCACCTAGCCGGTAGTGGCAGGGTAATCATTCAACTATCAAAAGAATTAGTTGAAGGACAGATACTCTGTGACGAAAAGGGAACTAGGGTAGCAAAAGTAAATGAAATGATTGGTCCAGTAAGTAGACCATTTGCATCAGCAACGCCATTAACAAACAGTATCAAAAAATACATTGGCAAAAGCGTTTACGCAACAGAGCAATCTCCTGTCAATAAACCAAAAAAATTTAGGAGAAGAAAATAATGAACATACTAGAAAAACAAAACTGTCCTGAATGTAAATCTACATTAGTAGATGACATGCAGAATGGTGAAATCATCTGTTCTGGTTGCGGCGTAGTAGTCGATGATCAGATAGCAGATTATGGTCCAGAAACTATTAGCTCAAATTTCGAAGACAAAATGAAATTAGCAAGAGCTACAGGACAAACAACTTATTCCCAGCATGATTTGGGAATAACTACTGAGATTTCAATCAGTGCAAAAGACTTTAGCGGAAAAACAATCAACCGCGATGTTGTAAACCAAATGCACAATCTCAGAAAGTGGCAACAAATAGTAAGAGTTTCCTCACCAAAAGTGAGACGACTTGCAAATGTTTTAACAAAAATGGTAGAAACATGCGATAGTCTGGGTCTTTCAAAAAATGTTTTGGAAACTGCTTCTATGATATACAGAAACTTGGACGGACATGTTGATGTGAAGGGAAAATCAGTAGTTAGCATAACTGCAGCTACAATTTACATGGCATGCAAACAATGTGATGTAGTTAGATCATTGGAAGAAATTTGTCGCGGAATTTGTCCGGCAAAAGATGTAAAGTCAAAAACAAAACTTGCAGCAAGATACTACAGAACCATGGTAATGGAAATGGGACACTTAGCATCCCCAGTTGTAACCATGGACAAATACATCTCAAAGATAGCCAACATGACACAAACTGAGGTCAGAGTTGAAAGACTAGCCTTGGAAATTGCAGAAAAAACTAAAGATAGCAGTATTGCAGATGGAAAAGCTCCAAATGGAATTGCTGCAGCATATCTGTACGTGGCATCTGTATTACTTGGGCAAAACGTTCTACAAAGAGACGTTTCAAGTATTGCAGGAGTAACAGAAGTTACTATCAGAAATAGATGTAAAGAAATTCTAACATGCTACAAACTCAAAATTACTTTAAGACCATCTCTGGCCAAATATTAAACCCCCCCCCCTCTTTTCATTTTATTAAAAATCACATTAGGATCAGCTAAATTTCGTCGGTATTATATAGAGAAACAAAGGAATGCGTATAATGGCAGTTTTAGAAATTAAAGATCTCCACGTTTCAAGAGAAGGAAAAGAGATTCTCAAAGGAGTCAATCTAAAGACAGGGCCTGGAGAAGTACATGCCATTATGGGACCAAACGGTTCTGGAAAAAGTACACTAGCTTACACATTACTTGCACATCCAAAATACGAAGTAACAAAGGGGGATATTTTGTTAGATGGTGAGAGCATTTTAGAATTATCAGCAGATGAAAGAGCCAAAAAAGGATTATTCTTGGGATTCCAATATCCAACCGAAGTTTCAGGTGTAGGATTTTCTCATTTTCTCAGAACAGCTTACAATTCATTGAGTAAAGCACTTGAGGGAGACGACAGGGAAGTGTTCATCACAGTTAGAGAATTTCAAAAATACCTTAAAGAGAATTTAGAAAAAGTTGGATTAAAAGAAGAATTCCTATCAAGATATCTAAATGAAGGATTCTCAGGTGGGGAGAAAAAGCGTGCAGAAGTATTGCAAATGGCAGTACTAAAACCAAAAATTTCAATTTTAGATGAACCTGATTCAGGATTAGATATTGATGCAGTTCAGGCAGTTGCACAGGCAATTAGTAAAGTTTCAGGCAAAGATGCAACAGTGATTGTAATTACTCACTATGCAAGAATTTTAAAATTCTTAGACAAACTTGATTTTGTCCATGTATTTGCAAGAGGCCAAGTTTTGAAAACAGGTGACGCATCTCTTGCAGATAAATTAGAAGCAGAAGGTTATGATTGGGTTTTAGAAGAACCGCAAACTAATTAGATTTAACTAGAAATATTTTCTATAGACATTGATTTACAAAGTACACGTAGAGTTCTCTAAAGAATTTTTAGAAATAAATGACAAACAAATTAACATTGGAATTAAAACAAAACCACTCAAAGGCGAAGCAAACAAGGAGATAATCAAAAAAATTGCAAAACAGTTTGGCATATCAAACTCATTAGTTCAAATAAAATCAGGTCATAAATCACGAGATAAAATTATAGAGATTCTAGAATAGAGAATCTAGTTTTTGTTTAAATAGGGTCTCAAAATTGTAGAAAACATGTCAGAAGATAATGATCAATATTATTTTAATTTCTCATTTTTCAAAGTAGACCCTAAATGGAGATGGATGGCAGATTTGGCAAAAGAAGAATCTGCAAAAGAAGTTGAAAATGTAATTAATAATTCAGGAATAATGTTTAGATCATATTCAAATTTGGGATTAAGAGATGATGCAGACTTTTTGTTTTGGTTTGCAGCAAAATCAGTAGAGGAAATACAAACAGTGATTGAGAAAATTTACAAAACAGTTTTTGGAAAATACATCCTTCCTTCTATGACATACTTGTCATGTACGAGGCCATCAATTTATGTCCAAGAACAAAAAGCCCACGGATTTGTAACAGGAAATAATCCAAAAAAACATGTGATTGTCTATCCATTTACAAAAACTAGAGAATGGTATCTACTACCTAAAGAAAAACGTCAGGAAATAATGGATGAACACATAGAAGTAAGTAAGAAATATCCCCAAGTTGTTCTAAACACCACATACTCTTTTGGAATACATGACGAGGACTTTATGTTAGCCTTTGAAATGGATAATATCAGAGATTTTCAAGATCTAATCATGGATTTAAGAGAAACTCAAGTTTCAACATATGTTAAAAATGACATTCCAATGATTG
>JABDKK010000117.1 GCA_013002265.1 Candidatus Nitrosopumilus sp.
TCCTACTGGAGCTGTTAATGAAGAATTTACAAGAAAGGCAGCATATCCAACTTTAGAGTTGAGAGGAATTGTTGGCGATTATCCGCTACTATACCATCATGTTGATGATGCACTTGCAATTCAAGGAATAACTGGAACAAACAATCGTATCCTTGTTGATATTGATGTAAAGATAGTATCTGGCAATGAGGAAATTCGTGGCTTTAACTATTCTAACTGTAGATCAACTGATTATGTAGTTTCTACAAATCCAAATACAGAAGAAAGTTATGTCAAAAATAAGTTTGCCCTAGAAAATATTTTTGACTTTGAATGCCAAGGAAATCATCCAAACAATCCTATGTATGATGCAATGTTTGTTGTTGAAAAAGCAAAAACTACCAGCAGTAAAGACTTACGAAATACTGATGACTGGGCAAAAGGATTCTACGTAGAGTAGATTTTTTTCTTATTTTTTATTTTAAACTAAATGCTGTAGATCAAATACCGATCTGTACATTATTGACTTTACTATATAGTACAATAGTCTCTATATTGGCTAACATTAATTCATAAATTATCTTCGATGAATTATGGGACAATGGTTATCCTGGATAAAATCCAATGAAAAAGAACTATTAACAATTCTTGATAATTTAGCAAAAAAGGCAGTTGAGACATCTGAAGCCGTAGTTGTCTTACTATCTGATCTAAAAAATATTGAGCAGCATCAAAAAATTCACAGACTTGAAACTGAGGCTGATCAATTAACTCGTGATATTTTCGCCGAATTAAACAGGACTTTCATCACTCCACTTGATCGTGAGGATATGCAGAGAATAGCCTCAAAAATCGATGATGTCATTGATTTCATGGATGGCATTGCAGCAAGACTGTACAGCTATCAAATTACTGAATCTCCCCCATATTGTCTAAAAATGGCTGATGAGCTTGTAAAGGCTACAAAAGAAGTTCAGTACATGATTTCAAAATTACAAAAAATAAAAAACCCCAAAGACATGATCGAGCATTGCAGAAACACTAGTGATATTGAACATGCAGTTGATGACTTGTATAGAGACGCAATAAAAGAACTGTTTGAATCTAGTGATGCAATTAAAATCATCAAACTAAAAGATATCTATGAAACAATGGAGACAGCATCAGATAGATGTGTAGATGTTGCAGATGTTATCGAAGATATTGTTTTAAAATATACATGAGTTGATTAAATGTTAGAGATAGCAATAGGTGCAATAATTGTAGCCCTAATCTTTGATTTTGTAAATGGATTCAATGATTCGGCAAATTCTGTTGCAACTGTTATTGGAACCCGTGTTTTAAAGCCCATTCAAGCAGTAGGATTATCTGCCTTAATGAATTTCGTTGGACCATTTGTTTTTGGTGTCGCAGTAGCCACAACTATTGCAAAAGGAATAGTCAGTCCTGATGATATTACTGTCTATATGATAGTGGGTGGACTATCTGGTGCAATTACATGGAGCACTCTATGTACATATTTTGGATTACCAATTTCAAACAGCCATTCTTTAATTGGTGGTATAATGGGTGCAGGCATTGCAGGATTGGGATTTGAAAAATTAGTTTTAGGTGGACTTACCAAAGTGTTTGCAGGAATTGTTATTGCACCAATAGGTGGAATAATTTTTGGTGTTCTTCTAACAACTGTGATAATTACAGTATTTGCAAGTAAAAAACCAGGACCTGTAAACAAAACTTTTGGTAGATTACAAATTATCTCTTCAGCTTGGTTTGCCTTAGCTCACGGGGCAAATGATGGACAAAAAACTATGGGAATTATTGTATTGATTTTATTTTCAGCTGGAATGATTCCAAATCTTGAGATGCCCTTATGGGTAATTTTTGCTGCGGCAACTGCTATGGGATTGGGTACTTTCTTTGGAGGATACAAAGTAATCAAAACATTAGGCGTAAAAATTACAAAACTCAAACCATACCAAGGATTTGCAGCAGAAACTGGTGGAGGCCTAATGTTGGCAATATTTGCAGTATTTGGAATCCCTGCTAGTACTACTCATGCAATTACAGGAACTATAATGGGTTCAGGTGCTGCCCGTAGAAAACGTGCTGTACGATGGAAGGTAAGTAGACAAATTGTATTTTCTTGGGTAATCACCATTCCTGGAGCTGCTTTGTTTGGAATAGGATTTACCTATCTTATTGATCTATTTGTGTGACTTTAACATACCTTGATTTTTATTTCCGCCAAATTTTTTTGATATATTATAATGGATATTTTACAACTAATTCAAGCTAATCTTCTTACTCCAATTATTCTGTTCTTCTTGTTTGGAATTATAGCAGCTCGAATAAATCTGATTTAAAAATGCCTGAGGCAATTTCAGAATTTTTACCAATCTATCTTCTAGCTGCAATTGGACTTCACGGCGGAATTGAGATGAGAAATACCGGGTTTGAAAATATGTTGATTCCAATGTTGGTTGCAATCG
>JABDKK010000120.1 GCA_013002265.1 Candidatus Nitrosopumilus sp.
GGCGGGTATACTACCAGGCTATACTACCGGCCCACAGCAAGGATGGTTATTGTGTGGATTTTAATTGTTGTCTTCTTGGCAAGGATTTTATTTGAAAACAAGATATTTTTTTTATGGTTCTATTAGAATCTCAAGTCAAGCTAAAAACAGGCGATGTAGCTCCTGATTTTGAATTACTTGGAATTGATGATAAAAAATACTCTCTAGATGATTATGGTGACTACAAAGGAATTTTGATTATTTTCATGTGTAATCATTGCCCATATGTCAAAGCAAAAGTGGATGCACTAAATGAGCTGTATGAGAAGTTTGGAAAAGACATTGCCATTGTAGGAATTAACAGTAATGATTCTACAGATTATCCTGAGGACAGTTTTGAAGCTATGAAACAGACTGCAAAAGAGAAGGGATTTGGGTTTGATTATTTGGTTGATGAGACACAAGAGGTTGCCAAGAAATATGGTGCAATGTGTACTCCAGACCCATTCTTATTCAATAGTGAAAAAAAGTTAGTTTTTCATGGAAGAATTGACAATGCAATGAAGCCTGATGATGCAGTCACAGAAAAGACAATGATCAACAATATGCAAAAACTATTGTCGGGTGAAAAAATTGAGAAAGACTTTGACCCATCAATTGGTTGCTCAATTAAGTGGAAGGAAAATTAAACTTAAATGAGTCCTGCCTAGAGATTTGTTCGTGGGCTCGTAGCTCAGCTTGGCTGGAGCGTTCGACTGATAATCGAAAGGTCATGTGTTCGAATCACATCGGGCCCATTATTTGTTATTTTAAATTTGAAAATGTTGTTTGAGACCATTGCAAAATATCTTCTATTTTTTCAGATATCAAGTCTGATTCAAGTTTAGTCTTCTTTGATACTTTGCCACAAAGGGCCAGTTTCATTTTTTTGCCAGATTTATTTTTTATTGGAGTAATTGAATCGACAAAAAAATTCAGTCCCTCACTTGTCTGTGAAAAAACAACTACAATTAAAATTCCAGGTTTTTGTTTCCAAATTTTTCCAACGAGTTTTTGAAAATCAAGATCAAACAACACGTTGATTGCAGAAGACATGTCCCCTAAATTGGAGACTCTCCACCCATCTGAGTGATATACAGCAGATGATGCTTCAGAGAGAAGACTGCTTTGAGAATCAGCTGAAATCAAAACGACATTTTTTTGTGGATCAGAGACTATAGGTAGTTGATTGAAGATTTGAATAGATTTTGAGATCGTTGTTCTGAGAAGATTTTGCTCAGCTGTTCCAATTTTTCCATCATCATATAATTTCTGTACAGAATCAATTGCAGGTAAAATTACTTCTAGAATCAAACGATTAACTGTTCCACCAGAATTCAAAGAATTTCGAATTAGAGAAAATACTTGGTCTTCTGTTCCCTTTACTAAATAATCAAGATATAGTGGTGCTACCTTGAAATAGTCTTCAGGAAAATTAAAAGATTCTTGACCTGGCTCTAAAAACCACAATGTAAGATTTCCAATATTTTTTTGTCTTAGTAGTCCTTCAGCTGCAAAAACTTTGAGGTATTTGGCCATTGTAATTCTGTTAACTCCAATCTTTTCAGAGATTTCGACACCAGACATTCCAGATACAGAGTCTTCCAATGTTGAGATTAGCTTTTGCCTAATTTCTTCAGTTGAATAACCTTTAGCCATATTGTTTTCTGATGAAGGTATGGTATAAACACTAATTTTAGAAATTCCCAGCTGTCAGACATTTGATCTTCTCTTAATAATGAAAGAATGGTGGAATAGTTTTAGGTATGGATTTGTGATGGTGGAATCAAAAAGGGTAATGCAACTCACATCAGATACATCTCACTGCATGGAGACAGAAACAATAACAAGATGGAGAGACTAAACGGAGAATTTCGAGATAGGGAAAAAGTAATGAGAGGAGTAAAGAAGATGGATTCAGTGATTTTTGATGGAAGTCAAATTTACCACAATTATGTAAGACATCATATGGGGTTGAAAGGAAAGACGCCTGCTAGACATGGGATTCAGGTAAAGGGTCGTGACAAGTGGAAGACTCTGATTCAAAATGCAAGTAGATAATTTTTAATTCAAAAACAAATATCAAAAACATATCGAAGAAATACGAGACAAAGTAGAAAATGATTTAGTTGTTAGTGACGGACTTCGAATTAGAGGAATGCTTGTTGGAAAAGTGACAGTAGAAGACAAAGGGTTTCTCATATTGAATGGAATGATAATAGACAATTTGATTATCAATCATAAAGGTCAATGTGAATTACATGGTATGGTAATTGGAAATGTAGAAAATAATGGTGGATAACTTTCAGTTTTTTGTGTAGATCACCATTGATCACACCAAAAACTTGGGTACGACTAAGGTAGATTCTGATTCTATGATAATAAGCAATATAGTGGAATAATCCATGTCCCGATGGGAAACACGAATAATTATGTCCCATCAACGAAACAGCACCTTTGAAATAAAACATTATATACTTCGGTACCTTATTGTACGGTAAGGAAAAGTAAATTGCCAAAAGCAGGATTCAAATCAATTACAGTATCAGAAAGTGTTTATGATAAATTCCATGAAGTTTATCAAAAGAGCAGAGACGACCTTCAGATGAGAGGTGTCAACAGTTTTTCAGGTTATGTAACTTACATGTTAGAGGAGATGATGCAAAAGGACAAGACCTTTGCAAGATATGCTCCAAAGATTGAAAAAATTTCAGTTGATGATGATAGAGTTATTCTAAAAGATAATATCAAAAATAGAATTGCAGAAGTTGCAGTACAAAAAGGGGAATTGTTCTGTCAGCTCTGTGATGAAAAAGATTGTGTACATATTGGCTTTGTTTTCTCACTTCCAGATGTTTACGAAGTCCTCAATGCTAGAGGAATTAGACATCCAAAGTAATAAGCAGTGGAGGAGGAGGGATTTGAACCCACGAACTCCTGAGAGACAGGATCACCCATTATTTGATCTTAAGTCCTGCATGTCCAAAAGCACAATGCTTACTTTGGCCAGGCTTGATTACTCCTCCAAAAGGGTAGAAATTTGTGTGAAATTTAATAGTTTAGAGTAATTCCGAGCAGAATGAAGAATTATAAGGATTTTCTACAGGGAAAATTTGTGCTTCGATAGCTCAGCCTGGTAGAGCGTTACATTGGTAATGTAAAGGTCGCGGGTTCAGATCCCGTTCGAAGCTTTCAATAACTTTTAATCAGTAATTCAAAATGACCAGTTCGCTTTTTTGAATTAGAATTAATGGAACGGTTTGCCTCGATTTTTTTGATTTTCCAAGTTTTGGATTTGAACATACCCGATAC
>JABDKK010000129.1 GCA_013002265.1 Candidatus Nitrosopumilus sp.
ATACAAAACCAGTATTAGAGATAATCCAAAAATCCAAAGTAACCGGACTGGCACACATTACTGGAGGGGCATTTACAAAGTTACTACGCCTAAAAAATATAGGATATCAGATAGATTCGCTTCCAAAAATTCCACCCATAATGGGATTAGTGCAGGAACAGGGAGTAAAGGATGAAGAGATGTACAAGACATTTAACATGGGAGTAGGATTCTGCGTAGTCGCACCAAAAGAAAGTTCAGCGAAAATTAGATCAATTTTCAAAAAACATAAGATCGCAAGTCAAGAGATAGGCAGGATTATTTCAAAGAAAGGAGTTTTTGTTAACTCGAAAAAAATTGCTTAGTTTAATAAAAAGAGATTCAGACGATATCACCTTATATTACATATTTCCAGTGTAATCTTAGATGGCAGCAGAAGCACATTTTATTCAAACAATTATCGGTGTAGGAATTCTATTATTTGCAGCTAAACTTATGGCTGAACTTTTCTTAAGATTGAAACTGCCAATTGTACTTGGAGAACTTTTAGCAGGAATGATAGTAGGACCATTTGCTCTAGGAGGGTTCTTCGTAGTAGATGGAAAACAATTGTTGCAAATTAATGATGAAATAAAAATTCTAGGAGAGATGGGAGCAATCGTAATTTTGTTCATGGCAGGGCTTGAGATGACACCGAAAGAATTTCTCAAGGGAGGCAAGGCATCATTTACGGTAGGATCTTTGGGAGTTATTGTTCCATTTTTTGCAGGACTTGTAGTTTTTCAGATGTTTGGGTTTGATGCATTACAATCAATGTTAATTGCAACAGCACTGACTGCAACAAGTATTGCAATTTCAATTCAAGTCTTAAGCGAATTTGGCAAAATAAAGACACCAGAAGCCAGATTAATTATAGGTGCAGCAGTTGTAGATGATATTTTAGCTATTGCAGTTTTGTCAGTGGTATCATCCATTGCAGGTGCAGAAGGAGGAGTAGACAGTATTGAAATTTCAGAAGTAGTAATCACAATTTTACAAGTGTTAGGTTTCTTTGCAATAATGCTAATAGTAGCAGTAGTTGTAATTCCAAGAATAATCACTCCAAGACTATGGAAGGCCAAAGGCAGTGTAGAAGGGATTGCAACAGCATCGTTTTTTGGAGCAGCAGCTCTTGCAGGCTCCATAGGATTATCCCCAATTGTAGGAGCATTTGCAATAGGAATGGCATTATCAACTACCAAAGTGTTTGAAAAAGTAGAGAACTACATTGGCAAAATTGGGTTAATTTTTGCACCCCTATTCTTTGCAATTATAGGCGCACAGGTAGATCTAAGAGCAGTCGATCTGAATATTTTGATGGTAAGTTCAGTTGTAATTGCTGTAGCAGTAGCTACAAAATTGTTAGGATGTGGATTACCAGCAATGTTCTTTTTGAAAAGCAAGGCTCAGGGAATGAGAGTGGGCATTGGAATGATATCAAGAGGAGAAGTAGGTCTAATTGTCGCAGGAGTAGGAGTAACAGCAGGAATACTTACATCTGAAGTATACTCTACTATAGTCATCATGGTGGCAGTCACTACGATCATCACTCCAATTTGGTTGAAAATGGAATACAGAAAAGAACAAAAAAATCAGGGAAGTTCAACTGAGCAAAGTATTGAACAAAAACCAGAATAAATTATCAAATAGTCTTAAATTATATAGAAAATTCTAGACAAATCATGTTCTTAGGAATTGAAACCTTTGGAGAGAGAAATTGACTGACTATAATGAAGTATCAAAACAAGTTCTCAATATTTTTCCTCTAGTAAAATTTGCAGGAGTGGTAAATGTCAAAGGAGTGGTAGTTGCAGGAGGTTACAAAGAGAATGTAGAGCAACTGCTAACTAAAGATGAATCAAAAATGTCAATGCATTATGCAATACAAAAAAGAGAACTTTATACCAATTTAGCCTACAAAATTGGAAAAGAAAGATCGGCCATCACAGAATTTGAAAAAGTTGCATTGATTAGTATTCCATTGAATTCAAATGAATTATTTTTAATTAGAACTGACAAAGGTGCAGATTATCTTAAAATTGTAAATTATGTATATTCCAAGATAGATCCAAAAAAACACATACGTGAAGAAATCAGAATGATTCAAGACGAAATATCTAAATTAAAAAAACTCCAACAAACTAAGACAGTAAAGAGAAAGCCAGCTGGAAAGACTGCTGCAAAGAAAAAGACAGTAAAGAGAAATACCACTAAAAGAAAAACAAGACGATAAATCCGAATAAATTTAATTATTTAACGAATTTATGTATAGTACATTTTGAATATACATGAGTAAAATAAATTCAGATTTCTCCAAGGCATGTAGTGAGATCACCCAAAGCCTACTAACAATTACAGAGCCAAGTAAAAAGCAAGTAAAGGAAGAAATAAAGAAAATATGCTCAAAATATTCACTAGATAGAATTCCTAGAAATTATGAGATTCTATCCATGGCAAATGAATCTGAATTTAATAAGTTAAGAAAAGTTTTGTTGAAAAAACCAGCTAAAACAGCATCAGGAGTTGCAGTAGTAGCATTAATGCCCAAACCATATGCATGTCCACATGGAAGATGCACGTATTGTCCAGGAGGTATTGAATAT
>JABDKK010000137.1 GCA_013002265.1 Candidatus Nitrosopumilus sp.
GTTCTGGATCTGCTCCTAATGCAATATTTGTTTTAAAACCCCCTGAAGATTTCCTATACATGGCTGCAATAGGCTCATCCCCAATTGTAATTACTCTGATGTCTCTTGGTGGTCTTTTGATTACTTCTTGTAAATAGTAAATTCTGTCATGTGGGCTATCTGTAATATCTCTGATTTCAAAGACTGCCTCCATTGTATCTTTGTCTTTGATAGGCATGATGCCTCTTCCCCAACTACCAATTACTGGTTTTATTATTAATGGGTATCCTACTTTTTCAAGATTCTCAGCTGCGCTTTCGCTGGAAAATGAAAAGTATGTTTTTGGAGTTGGGATGTTGTTTTTCTTTAAAAGTAAAGTCATAAACATCTTATTGCCACAAATATTTGCAACTTGGAATTTATTTAAAACTGGAAATTCTAAAAATTCTAAACTTGCAGTAAAGTGGAGTCCTCTAAAATAACTAACGCATCTTTCTAAAATAATGTCTCCCAGATCAAAGTCCTCTTTTTTGCTGTCTGTGTTGATTTGAGTGATCTTTGCATCTAGCATCACAGCATCATGTCCTAAATCTGATACCTCCTTTTGAAGCATCTTCTCTTCCGCTCTTAAGCGGTCAAACACAATACATATTTTTGACATTACTCTCCCCAGTCTTCGCCTACGCTTTCTGCTTGCTTTAGCTCAACATTTGATCCGTCTTTTTTTGCGATTTCAAAGTCAGCACCACAATCAGGACAGGAGACTATTTCTCCAACTGAGGCGTCGTCTGGGATGTTTAGTATTGCGTCACATTCTGGGCAGTTCATGTTTTTGTTGACCTTTTCTTTTGTAATTTATTAGCTTCTGTTGATTGCATTCCCCACAATTCAACAAATCCTTTAGCTAATCTTTGATCAAATGTAGATTCTGATCCATATGTTGCAATATTGTGACTATACAATGAGTTTTTTGATTTTCTTCCAACTACTCTTAGACTTCCTTTGAATAGCTTGAGTTTTACCGTTCCAGAAACTGGTTTTTGAGACGCTTCAATAAACACATCTAGGTCGGTTTTGAGAGGATCTTGCCATAATCCTGAATATACTAAATATGACCACTCATCATCAATTAGGGACTTGAACTTGTTTTCATGTTTTGTATGCACCATCTTTTCCAAATCTTGATGTGCTTCAATAAGGCAAGTTGCAGCTGGGGTTTCATACACTTCTCTTGACTTGATTCCAACCACTCTGTCTTCAATATGATCAACTATGCCTACACCTGCAGCTCCTGCTTTTTTGTTGATGTATTCGATTAATTTTTGAGAATCCATTGCTTTACCGTCAACTGCAACTGGAATGCCTCTTTCAAATTTTATCTCCAAGTAAGTTGGTTTGTCCGGTAAGTTTTTTGTTTTAATCCAAATGAATGCCTCATCTGGTGGTTCATTATATGGATCTTCTAAAACACCGCCCTCAATTGCACGACCCCATAGATTTTGATCAATGCTAAATTTTTTTGCAACTGAATCAATCTCAATACCGTGCTTCTTTGCAAATTTTAATTCTGTAACTCTGTCTAAATTTTTATCCCTTATAGGTGCAATTATTGGAAGATCAGAACCTGACCTTAATGTAATATCAAAACGAACTTGATCATTTCCTTTTCCAGAACATCCGTGTGCAAGTGCTGTAACTTTTTCTTTCTTTGCAATCTCTAAAACTTTTTCAGCAATTAATGGTCGTGCAAGTGCTGTTGCCAGACAATATTTTTTCTGATATAATGCATTAGCTTTGATTGATGGAAAAATGTAATCTTTGACAAACTCTTTTCTTGCATCAATGTTGTAATGTTTTTTTACGCCAAGTTTTTTTGCCTTAACTGCAATTTTTTTATGATCATCGCCCTGTCCTACATCGACTGTAACTGTGATAACATCCATGTCGTGCTCCTCTTGGAGATATTTCACAACAACTGATGTGTCTAGTCCTCCGGAAAATGCGAGAATTCCTTTTTGAGTCATAAAACATCTTTTCCGATGTAATTTGGAATTTATCTTTTGTGATAAGCCTGAAATTGAATAATTTTTCAAAAATCCCTGACTAGCTTGAGCTAAAATTCGATGATTATTTAACCGCCAAATATAACGCTGTTTTATGAAAATTGGTAAGGTGATTTTAACAGGAATTGTGTGTGCTATATTGTTATCTACATTAATTGCCTCCGTAAATTACAATGAATCTTTGACTGAGGAGAAGATCAGAATTGCTTTTTTCCCAAATATCGGTCATGCAGTTCCAATAATTGGAATGGAAAAAGGATTCTTTGAAAATAAAATTGGAGATGAAATAAAGATTGAAACCAAAGTTTTTGACAGTGGACCGCAAGTAATAGAGTCGTTATTTGCAAATTCCATTGATATTGCATATGTGGGACCAATTCCTGCAATCAACGGACATTTGAAATCACAAAATAATAACATCAAGATTATTGCAGGAGCTGCGAGCGGTGGAGCAAGTTTTATCATTCATCCAAATTCTGAGATTAATACTGCATCAGATCTTCAGGGCAAAAAAATTGCTGCACCTCAAATAGGAAATACTCAGGATGTTTCTTTGAGGACTTACATGTCTGAGAATGGATTAAAACCAGCCGAAAAAGGGGGAACTGTAATTGTTTACAATATCCCAAACCCTGACATCTATACGCTGTTTGTAAAAGGAGAAATTGATGGTGCTTGGGTTGCAGAACCTTGGGCAACCATTTTAGAAACAGAACTAAAAGGAAAACGCTTATTCCATGAGAAAGAACTATGGCCAAACAATGAATTTGCTTCAGTTCTTTTAATTGCAAATACTGATTTTGTAAAAAAAAATCCTTCATTAGCAATTAATTTCTTAAACTCTCATCATGAAACTGTAATGTGGATAAATGAAAATCCCACTGAAACAAGAATTGTATTTAATAATTTTATTACATCTCATTTAGGAAAATCAATGTCTGATGATGTGATAGATATTGCATTATCAAATCTAATGATTACATCTGATCCTGTTCCAAATTCTATCTATTCGTTTGCAGAAAAAGCAGATACACTAGGATATCTTGGAAGAAATGGACATGACTTGTCTGATATTTTTTATCACTTTGATACAAATTCTTTAGAGAGAGAAGAAACAGAATGACAAAATTAGAAGCTAAAAATATTGTAAAATACTTTAGCCACGATTCTCATCAACTCAAGGCTTTGGGAGGAGTTAATCTTCAAGTTGAGGCAGGTGATTTTGTATGTTTGGTAGGGCCATCAGGATGTGGTAAATCGACATTTTTACGCATAGTTGCAGGCTTGGAAAAACCTGATGAAGGGCAAATTCTCTTTGATGGTCGACCTGTCAATGAAACAGGACCTGAGAGAATAATGGTTTTTCAGGAGGGTGCTCTCTTTCCGTGGTTGAAGGTTCAAGATAATGTTGAATTTGGATTAAAGATGGCAGGAATTCCAAAAGAGGAAAGAGCAAAGATATCTCATAGATATCTTGATATGATGCAGTTAACTAAATTTGCAGATTCTTTTACATATCAACTTTCCACTGGAATGAAACAACGTGTTGCTATTGCTAGAGCCCTTGTTATGGATCCTGATGTTCTGTTAATGGATGAACCCTTTGCAGCACTTGATGCACAAACTCGTGATTTGTTGTTAATTGAGATGCAACTAATTTGGGAGAAAACAAAGAAGACAATTCTGTTTGTAACTCACAATGTAGCAGAAGCTGCAGTTCTTGGAACTAAAGTTGCCATATTTAGTAATAGGCCATCTATAATTAAAAAAGAATTTGATAATAATTTTCCTAGACCACGTGTAACTCAAGATGAATCATTGCTAAAATTCCAACAAGATATTCTTAGAGAATTAAGACCTGAGGTAAAGAAAAGTAAAGAGTGATAATAATGGCAAAAAATTTTACTATTCATAGAATTGCATTTTACATAGGAATAGTTGTTGTTTGGGAAATCATTGCGATGACTGGCATTTGGCCTGATAATGTTTTTCCATCTCCCTATGAAGTAGCTGAGGATTTGGCATATGGCGCAGCTGATGGAAGTTTATTTTATGGAATTGCAACTAGTATGTGGAGATTGTCAATTGGTCTGGCAATTGCAATTATTGGTGGTGTTGTATTGGGAATATTTATGGCAAGAGTTGAAGCTGTAAACCAAACAGTTGGTTCACTAGTTCTGGGTTTGCAATCCATTCCTTCTATTGCTTGGGTACCACTTGCAATTCTTTGGTTTGGTCTGACTGATGGAGGAATAATTTTTGTCACGGTCATTGGTGCAATATTTGCAGTAACAATTAACACCTATACTGGAGTCAAAAACATTGATCCTCATTTTATTGAGGCAGCTAGAAACATGGGCGCAAAAGGAACTCAATTAATTACTGCAGTATTGATTCCTGCAGCTTTCCCATACATGATATCTGGATTTAAGCAAGGCTGGGCATTTGCGTGGAGGGGTGTAATAGGTGCAGAATTGTTATTTTCATTCCTAGGGCTAGGGTTTTTACTAAATGCTGGACGTTCTCTAACTGATGTGTCTCAGGTCATTGCAATTATGCTTGTAATCATGAGTATTGGTTTAGTAATTGATGGACTTGTGTTTAAAAAATTAGAAAATAAAGTTATGTCTCGTTGGGGATTGCGCTAGATTTTTGAATCATAGGAAAAAGGAATTCTCTAAACAGAATTAGGATAAAATAGTTTTTTATCGTAAGCATGAAGATTCTTGTAATTGATTTATTATTCTATTTCATTCCAAAATAAGTTTTAATGTCAAAATAATCTAAAAATACAAAAATAAAAAATCAAATATTAAGACTTTCTTAATATGTTAGATACATAATAAATTCAAATTATTGAAGATTTTATTGTAAAATTTCTATTAAAGCCTAAATACTATTTTTTCTTTAATTATTTTGGATATGGGGGTGTTTGTAGGTGGAAGTAGTAGATAGTTCAATTGTAGAGCCAATTGAAATTAGAATGATCAGACCATCAAATTTTCAAGTAAGATATAAACTTCCCTCAAATTCTCCTGAGTTTTCAAATCTAAAATCTAGTATTAAAGAACACGGACTGCTACAACCAATTGTTATTAGACCTATTGATCACGGCTTTGAGATAGTTGCTGGACATAGAAGATTTACAGCATGTAAATCAATGCGTTGGAGGTTTATTCCTTGCAGAATACGAGATTTGTCTGACAAGCAGGCATATGAAATTCAACTTACAGAAAACATTCAAAGAAAATCTATGGATCCTATAGAAGAAGCTGAAGCATATCAAAGATATGTAAATGAATTTGGCTGGGGAGGAGTAAATGACCTTAGCCAAAAAATTGGAAAAAGTCAAGAATACGTCTCTCATAGGATGCAGCTATTGAAACTTCCTGGTGTTGTAAAAGACAAATTGACTCATAGTGATTTGAGTGTGAGTCAAGCATTAGAATTAACAAATATCGGTGATTCATTAAAAGATGAATTAGTAAATGAGATCGTTGACAATAAATTAACTGTAAAACAAATTCGAGTGATGAAAAAAAATTTTAAATCTGAACTGAATCAATTCAAATCAAGTTCAAATAAAAATTCCAAGTCTATTAACATAATAAAGAAAAGTAATCTTGCACTTAAAATTACACTCTCACGAATTGATGACCTTATAGAAGATGCTCATAATATTGAAGCAAAACAAAGAGTAGATATGATAAAATTCTTAATGAATCTTAGATTGAAAACACATTCAATGATTGATGAAACCATCAAATTCAAAAAGACATTTTCAAACTAATTTTCTATCTATGATCCAATAAATGGAGGCGCCCATTCTTTGAGAAATTTCTTGTATTCATCCTCAGTATATGTCAG
>JABDKK010000182.1 GCA_013002265.1 Candidatus Nitrosopumilus sp.
GCAATTAATGAAATTGCTACTCCTGCGCAAATTAATGATACTATTTGTGTAACCCTTCTTGCATCGAATTTATCGCCTACAAATTTACATAATGTGATGTCTATGCCATACAAGACTCCTGATAAAATTATTAGTAAATCACCTGTGAGCATTTCTCCCATGCTAAAATTATTTTGAATCAAGTCATTTCCAATTGGAATTGCCATCATTCCGATAATGATCATTGAAAATGGTATGCATTCCTTTATTCGAAGTCTTTCTTTAAAGACCATCATTCCAATTACGAGTGCAAAAATCATTTCACTATTGCTAAAAATTGATGCGTTTACTGCAGTAGATGTTGATATTCCGTAAAAGTATGCTATTAGTGCTCCCACTTCTGCAACTCCAATTCCGATCATGAAAAGCCAATCCTTTCTTCCAAATTTGGAAATGGAATCTGTTTTTTTTGCAATAGGTGTGAAGAAAATCCCTCCAATAAAATAAACTAGAAAAGCTAACACAATTGGGTTTATTTGCATGACTGTATCTGAACTTTCTAACATTGGTTTGGAAAATACATGAATAAGCGCAGTTAATGCTGACGCTAGTATAATCAAATAATATCCGTATCTGGATTTCTTAGCTGTTAGCCTTTCAGTAATCATTCATTCCCATATTTGGGAATAAGCTCATCTGTAATATATGGATCCATGGATTTTTGGGAATTTTGTGCGTAAACTCTTACTTTTTAGAGATCCTCCGTTTTGGCTATTTCAAATGAGAATCCCTGTTTGTTGCACTCCTCATTCATTATTCTGAAACCAATTTCGTTTAGAATTACATTCATCTGACTAACTACAAAAAATGGCCAGTTCTCCCCTAAATCATGCTGTATAATGATCTTGTGTTTGCCATTAACTTTCATCTCTCTGTACTGAACATTCATGTTGAGACATCTTTTTTTGAACAGATCTAAAATCGAATCTAGTTCTATGTAACCATAAATGTAGTTTAGAGCATTTTTAAAATCAGACACGCCTGTTGTTTTTGCAATTTTTTGAATTTTTTCTTTAGAAATTGAATCTGATATTTCCCTAAACGTAGTTCTAAACATTGAAACCCATCCCATCTCTGTTGTTAACTCATGCCAGTTCACCTGGTTTTCTAAAAGATGATTGATAAGCGTGTTTAAACTAATTTTTTGCTCAGTACACTTTTGATGAAGCTTGCTACTAAGTTCAGAGTCTATTCTAATGGAAACATTGTCTGTTTTTCTTAAAATTTGTTTTTCTTGCAGAGTCAAGCCTGACACTCCTGATCGCAAGTATGCATTTTGTTCATTTTACTAATATCTTATTTCCAATTTTGGACATATGGATTAGTATGTTATTTTCCATACATACAGGATTGTACAAGTAAATACATTGTATTGAATTGTGATCGATCAATCCTAGATTATGAAATAACTAAAATCATAAATTTAGTATTAAAAGAAGTGTTTGTCATATTTGTTTTGACATATTATTTATAATCTAATGATTGTCTAAATTGGTAATGGAAAACGGACTAGACAATCTATTGGTACCTTCGTTGAGAAACTCTATTGAAGAGAATTTAGGTAAGGACACACTAAATAAAATTGAACAAAGACTAATGGAAAGGCACGGTCTGGGTCTTGTTCAAGCAATTAAAAATTTCAGCAAGTTCGATAGTGTTTTGAGAGAATTCTTTGGTGCAGGTGCTGATGGTCTAGAACAAAAATTCTTAGAAGAAATTGTCAATGTAGAAAAGTCCAAAACTTCTAAATCTAATTGGATTCAGATAAAAGATCCTGAACTATCTAGAGTATTTTTAGAATCATTTGCTGACCAGGACAAAAAAGCAATTTTAGGATCTGTCATGGATGAGTCACTAATTATTGCAAAGATTTTAGAATCTTGTGAAATCCCACAAACCTCTGGATACAGAAAAATAAATTCTCTTATTCAGAATGGATTGTTAGTTTCAAATGGATTTGAATTGGCTCAAGATGGTAAGAAAGTCAAAAAATATGAAACAATTTTTGACAATGTTAAAGTAGACATTATCAAAAATAATGTTGAAGTCAAAGTCCAACTAAAGAAATGTCTAGTTGCAGATAGTTCCATATTACAAACTGTCCAAATTCAGTGCTAAGATAAAGTCTTTTTTCTATTCTATAGAATATTTTCTATAATGTTTTCTTGTGTTTAATTAAAGCATACATTACTACCAAGTATCCTGCATACCAAAACATGTTTACCGGATGGATTAGTTCATACTCTCCAAATAATTCCAAGTTGTAATACCAAATGTCTCCTATATTATTAAGCAAAATTCCAATTACTAAAATTAGCCATGCTGTTCCTATTGCTCCTTGTTTGAATATGGATGCTCCTACTACTGCAACTGCTAGTGTAAGCGTTGCAGTATAAACAAAGATAGTGCCATAATAGAAATCAAATTCGTCAATACTGACTCCCTCATTGATTGAGACTGCTGAATACCCTACAAGGACAAGAATTGGCATTACTATTATCCATGCCTTAGACTTGATTCCTAATTTGGGACTAAAAAATTTGATATTCATGAAGAGATATGTGAGCAGCAGTGGATATAGTAGGAAAAAGAAGACATCTGCGATCGACGGATATGGCTCAATATTGTACACAATATCATAAACTGCATAGGTAACTTCTGCAAAAAATATACTTAGATAACCTAATGATAGAGCAAGATATGCTCTTCCAAATACCTGGGTTCCATGATAATTC
>JABDKK010000202.1 GCA_013002265.1 Candidatus Nitrosopumilus sp.
AAAATGGCAAAACGCAGATTCTGCTGCCCACACAGTTACTTCGGGGAGTGCAGCAGACGGCCCTGATAATCTTTTTGATAGTGGGCTATTTCCACCTGGAGGTTCATTTTCACACACATATGATGAAATTGGAAACTATCCATACTTTTGCATTGTCCATCCCTGGATGGAGGGAACCATTATTGTCACAGCTGGGTACTCAATAATTCCTCAGGTTGGAAAGAGTGTAGGTCAAGGAGACACACTATTTGATGTAGAGTACAAGTTTAACCGATTACTTGAAATCTCATCTATAGATGTTGAACAAAAGTCCTTAACATTTAATGTGGTTGGAAATCCAAAGTCTGACAATCATAATCTGGAGCTAAAACTAGATTCAAAATTAATTGATGGTCCCTTTGTAATTTTGGTGGATGACAAAAAAATAAACAATGCAAACGTGCAAAAAATTGAAAATCTTAGCATTTTAGAAATTCCATTAAATGATAAATCCCAAACCTTGACGATAATTGGAACCACAATAGTTCCGGAGTTTGGACCACTGGTAATGCTTACACTCAGCATTTCAATTATTGCAATAATTACTTTGAGCAAAAAATTTGGAATTTAGGTCTAATTTAAAAAATAAAAAATTAAAGGATCAACAAGAAAAAAAATAACTGCCAAAAAGTTCATGAAAAAAATTTAAAAAAATTTGGAGGATGGTTAATCCATCCTTATTGTGATTTCTTCACCATTTCCAATCGGAGATGTTATTGTCCTTAATTTAGAATTTTTTTTAATATGTTCTGAATATTTTGCCATGCATTCTCTATATTTTTCTGGATACAACATATTATCCGTAATGATGACTCCTCCTATTGAGACCATTGACAAAATCAAATCAAAATATTTGATTACATTTTCCTTGTCTGCATCAATTAAAACACAATCAAAAAAATCAAAATATTCTTGCTGTGATTTCATTTGAGTTAAAATCTCTAATGCGTTGCCTTCCTTTATTGATATGGTGTTTGATATCCCTGCCCTCTCAAAATTAGTCATTGCCCTCTTAATTTTACTTGGGTTTTTTTCAATTGTAATGATCTTTCCTGATTGTTCGGATATGGCCTCAGCGCACCAAATGGTAGAATAACCTGTAGACGTTCCCACTTCTAGCATGTTTTTTGCCTTTTTTACTCTCAAAATCATGTTGATTAACTCCCCCGTTTCTTTAGTAATTGCAAGCATCCTATCTTCTGCAGAGACTTGTGTCTCTCTTGACTTTTCTTTTTTTGATTGCTCCTCAAGCTTATCTAATACTTTAGAAATGGCATCATTCACAATTCTTTATTTATTTAAAATAATTTATTCTTGTCTTCCATTACATTGTTTTAAATAATTTTAATAGATTATATTTGCCAATCCAGGATTTCATACTGGATATGTCTATTAAACAAAAAGTAGATCTGTTGGATATGGTCCAACAAATTCTCAAATTAGATCCTAAAATGAGATTTGCAGCAATAATTGATCCTAAAGGAAATATTCGTGAGGGAATAATGAAAGAAGGAAAAACCAACCTTAAAAGTCAAAAAGAAGAAGAGCACTTTTGCAAGCAGGTGGCACAAAGGCGTTCAATGAGAAAAGAATTTGATGAATCCCTTGGTAAAGTAAGATATGTCCATGTTGAACGCGAAAAAGTTTCTCAAATGGTAGTTTATACTAAAAAAAATATTGTCTATTTTACGATGGAGCCTGAAATACCAATAAATACAAAACTTAGATTAATCACAAAAATAAAGAAAATCACTTCAGACCTCTAGATTATATTTAGATGCTCAATTTCAATTTTTTATCATGACTTTTCATAAATTTTTGGAGGATTCTAAAATGTTCGAATATGATAAACACTACAGAGATTGTCAACAGCTTAACAAGCCCTTTATCAAGGCTAGAACTGATCCTAAACACGGAAAATATTTTATTCAAATTGATCTAATGACATGTGACTATGATTTATTGGATGAAGAAGTCAAAGAAATCCAAAAACTAGTTGATGATGAAGAAGAATATCTGAAAGCCAACTCTGATGTCCTTAATGGATTTAATATTGATAAAGAGATTTCCTGGTTTGATGGAGTATCTCCTGAACGTGTAAGTTGTTTTTGTGAAAAATTATACGATATTACTCAAAAAAATCATCCTTGAAATCTAATTAGATTTTTCAAAATTTTATCAATTACCATGACTTCCTGCTTTCTTTCTTTTATTGTATTTTCATTCCATTTTCTTGCAAACTCTGATTGTTTGTCCATTTTTTCTAATGTTTCTATGTATTTTATCAGATGAATCTTGTAGTCCTGAAGTAGATCCAAGTGTTTATTATGGTTTTTTTCACCCTGAGTTATCATCAATCTCACCGTCTGTCATGTCTGGAAACATTTCTCTTATTCTTTTCTTGTCTTTTTCCATTGCATCAATCCTATTTTCAAGATGGCTCACAATTGTTGAGTTAGATTCGGCATTCATCTCTGCTTTGAGTTCTTGGATTACTCTACTTAGTGATTTATAGTATGAAATATGATTTTTTCTTGATTCTTCTGATTTATCTTCGATGTTTTCATCCATCATGAAGCGTAGAATTTTTAAAAATAAGTAGTTGTCCTTTTGTTGATTTACACTAATATTGAATTAGAGTGATAGAAAATTATGAAAATTTTGGTTGATGAGAATTTGGATGGGATGGATATTAGACTAAAAGAAAAAGGATATGACGCATATAGTGTAAGAAAATTACAATTGGAGGGTAAAAAATTGGGTTCTGATTATTCTATTATTAATTATGCCCGTGAAAATAATATGATAATTGTTACCAAGGATACGGAATTTCGTAAGGCTAGCCAAGAAAATAATTTTCCATTAATTCTCTTAGATGATGAAGAAATACTGAAAGTAATTGTTGAGAAATTACAAAAATTCTAGTTTAAATTTTTTTCACCAAACTGTGAAATTCTTAGATTTCCAAGAACCTCGTTTAGAAAATCATCTTCAGGCTGATGAGTAATGATGTTCATGATGGACTCCCAACAATCATTGATTCTTCTATTAATCTGAGAATACATTTTATCTTTTTTGAAAGCAGGATAAAATGACAATAACTTCATTACCCCATCAGTAGATTGAACAACGTGTATTAGGTGTATGATGCCCCTTAGTCTTTCATGAAAAGAAAACTCTCTGCTGCTATTTAGAACATCAAAATTAGAAATTTCATTAAAAATCATTTCAATTTCCTTATGTAGATTTATGAGTTGTTTGTTGACCGATTCGTAAAGATTGATTAACTCATATTCGATGTGGGACCTACTGTGAACTTTTTTTTCCACATCTCCTGATTCGACTAGTGCGCTTATTTCCCTATAAACGGTTTTCTCATTACCTACTTTTTTGATTACCCGTTTTGCAAGTTCTGTTCCGCGAATTTTGCCATTTTCATTTAAAATCCTAATAATTTCCGTTTTTATGATTTCTGAATTTTTATCCATGACTTTTCCTAAACTATGTTTGATATTTTTTTATCACTTCTTTTTCCCCTGTCTCGTTAATCTCTTTTGCTAACTGTTCTAATATCATAATTCCCCTTTTTATGGGCTCTTTTTCCAAATTTTTATTCTCTAATTTTTGCTTCAGCGTTATTTTTTCGTTATTCACAAAACTTATCAAACTTACACTGTTTCCCATGTTGAGATTTATGAAAAAATCAACGTAATCTTTAGTAGATTTTATTCCCACGACATATGTCTTATGAACTGATATTTGTTTGAAACACATCCAAACTAGATTTATTTACCATTTTACCTTGATTTTCATATGGATAGTTGTGATAGAAGAGTTCGTGCGTACAAAAACGACAAAACATTTGATCAATGTCGTGATATTGCCGAATCCATGAATCCTGACTTTAAGATGCAAATTGATAAAAAAGGAAAAGTACTATGGACTGAAATTTTAGAGCAAGTTGATCATGACGAATTAATCTATAAACTGACTCTAAAATTCCTGCGTCGTGATGGTTATGATATTGGAAATCATAAAATCCCCGAAGTTAAAAAATTCATTTTGTAGTATCTGCCTTACAACTTCCATCTGGATTTTGTAATTTTTTTGCCATAACATAGGGCGTGATAACTAAAACGGGGATTGATATTGCAATGAATAATGTTTGCATTTGAGTCAGAGCTATGGATAAGGCAATCCCGCTGGCAGTTCCCACAAAAATGGATAGAAATGTTCCAGCACATGTAGGACATGCAATGAATAATCCTGTTGCTGCACCGATTGTGCTGACTCCCCTTCCTTTTTTTGAAATAGTGTAAGCACTTACGGCAATTGCTGCATTAAGGGCTACTAAATATGACACAACTAGCTGTAATACTAAATTAATCGGAATTATCTGCAATCCAACATGTTCAGTCAAATAGATGATTATTTTTGGCATGTATCCGGGACCATCACAACATGGTGCTACAAACCCTGAGGGGATCTCTGCACCATAATGTACTGCAAAATTGACTTCTGGTTGATATACAAGAGTTCCAGATACAAGGGAAAAGAAAACGCCATACATGACAAATGTCAATACAAAAATTTTTCGGGACTTTGAATTTGATACCGTTAAAGCAATGGCAGTTGAAATATCGTTCCTCTTATTCTTGATCTTCCCGTTTTGATACCTATGTAATCCCAAAGCAATGGCTCCAAAGGAGACTACAAGTGTAATGTAAAATCCATAAGCAATTCTTTGAATGGAATCCATTGCACTTGGTGTGAATACCTCTGGATCTTGATATCTTCCATACAACAAAAACAATATTGCTATTGACACAAATCCTAAAACAATCAATTTCTTGCCTTTGTTGGATTTCTGAGCGTCTTTATTCATATTTTCAATTTCGGCCTAGGAAATTAAATCCTATCTAACTTAGTTTGGGAACAAAAATATAGATGATTGCAATGATTTCCAACCTTCCAAATATCATCAAAAATCCCAAAACAATCTTTGTTGCAGGGTCTGTTTCAAAATCTATTACTCCTGCTGAAAGCCCCCCTGTGGTAATCACTCCCACTGATTCAAAAAATGCATCCTGATATGATACATTTTCAGATGATGCAAGATGCAACCCTGTGATTGCTGCAATTATAGGGAATAACAAAATTATGATCAAGGTTGCTGTAAGATCTTTTTTTGATAGGCTTGACATCTCATTTCTTCTTGATTTGCTAAAAAATGCACGGCAGTCTCTTAAATGAAATAATCTAAATATTTTCAATCCTCCTGCAGTAGAAAATCCACACCCTCCAATTATCATCAAAATCATCAGTATTGTATGCGCACCAGCATTTAGTCCTGCAAGACTCTCTTGTTGCAATCCTGCAGTTGTACTGGCAGAAACTGAATAAAAAGCACTTTGAAGAGGATCTAATCCGCTAATTCCAACGAATAAAATTGTGCCCCCGCCTAAAATTGCAAAATATGTAAGAACTTCTTTTCCAAGTTTTGGTGCAAGAAATTTTTTTCTAACAAAGGCATAATGAAATGTGAATGGTAATGCACCTAGAATCATTGCCCCCATTAGGATTACTGTCTCTTGCCATAACAGGCCATGAAGAATTTCCGAATTTGGCAAAAACCCACCAGTAGCCAATGTACTCATGGCTAACGAGAAATTATCAATTATGTTTCTCTCCCCAAAGAAATACAATAGAACTGCAACTATGACAATGTATACTGTAAAAATGATGGTAATTGTTGAGAATAGCTCTTTCATATGCAATGTTCTTCCTGAAATAAAACCACGCATGGAGCGAAGTTTGGACTCTGGATAAAAAGCAGTAATGACAAGATATATGAAACTCATCCCTCCTACAAGTTGAGTGTAACTTCGATAGAATGTGAAACTCTGTGATAATTCCTCTGGTTTGTCGTAAAGTGATATCCCTCCCGTTGTAAATCCTGCCGCACTGGAAAAAAATGCATTTCCAAACACTTCCACACTTGATTCATCTGTTGGTTGAACGTACAGATAAGGAACTGTTCCAAAAAGAGTAAGTAAAAACAAACTTGCAAAAACCAATATTGATGCTTGTTGAAGATTGAGACTTGATTTTTCACCGTATGAATTTAAAAAGAATCCTGTAACAAGTAACAAAACTGTAGTAAGATAAATACCCGTAGCCGTTGTAGTGTCTTCTAAAATTGTAGCAACAATAGCTGGAACCAAAAGAAGCACACCTGCAAATTGTAAAACAAATCCTAAATTTCCCAGAATTGCTTTTACTGGGGGACTAAGAAGTCTAGGAGAGGTTGCTGTAGCATCTCTTATGGCATTTGCAATTGAAGTTTGAAATATCATCCCTATGACATGGTTTTTCTTAGATAGAATTGGTAGTTTTCTAACATGCTCATCTCTCATTTTATGTAATGCGTCTTGCAGCGTCGCCTTTTCACTAATTGTAATTAGTGGTGCACTCATTATGTCCTTCAGAGTTGTTGTTTCGGCATAGACAGTAACATCACTTACCTGACTAAGAATATCTTCATCAGTAACAATACCGACTGGCATTCTTTCTTCGTCTGTTACAATAATATCATCCGTTTCATAATGTCTTAGCATTCTTGCTGCTTCTTGTGTAAGAGTTTTTTGACTTAGAATTAGAACATCCTTATCCATGTATTCTGTAACGTACTTACTTAGAACGTATGACACCGCACGTTCTGGATTTGTTGACATTAAGCTACCCATAGTTGGGGATTTTAAATAATTTGGGGTTGGTCATTAATTTTGATCGTCAAAATATTATTAATCTGATTAAATTTAGTGTCTGATCTCAGATTTTTTGCTATCTTTATAAGGATTGAACCAGAAATTATGCGTAATACGATGGAGATTAACCAAGAACAAGAACCCGATTATGAATCTGTAAAAATAGATTATGTTGGTTTTGTAGATCCCTATGCCGTGGAAGGTATGGTTATTTTGAAATCAGATAATGGAAAGGAATTCCATATGCGTGCTTTTTCTGGAGAGGTTGCAAGACATATCTCTAGTTTCTCAGAAAAAGAAAGTGAACCTGTACCATCAATTTACAAAATGATAGAAGAAATCTGTGAAGAAAATGAACTAGTTTTAGTCAAAGTAAAAATCTATGAAAGTGGAGAGGTTCTAAGAGCAAATCTGTATTTTACCGGAAAGAAGGACTTGGTTTTGAGAAACTATCGTGCATCAGACGCTATGGCCTTGGGTGCTTTTTACAATATCCCTATCTTGGTTAGAAAGAATCTCCTAAAAGAGAGCATGGAAGCCTGATTATATTTCAAAACAAAATTTCGTTAGAATGGTTTTTTTCTTAGTTGGTTTATGACTAATTATGAGTGAACAAGAACAAATAATGGACAATCTTCTAAATATTGATCTTGAAATTATCGACTCAATAAGAGAACTACATAAAGAAAATTGGAATTCAGATTCTTTAAAGCAGCAAGTAGGTGATTTACTGAAAATTCGAGATGAGATGTTTGAACAACTAATGAAATTTAGTGATGATTCACACCACTGTGATTGTGGCCATGAACATCAATAGTTATTCATAATCATCAAAAAAACCATCTGGAAACATTTTCTTTATTTTGTTTATTTCAAGCTGGTATTTTTCTATCTTTAATTGAATTAATCCTGACTCTGATTTTTGAGATTTTTCTTTAATTTCTTTTAGTTCGTTGATTTTTTTAAATAATGTTTTATACATAATAGAATATTCTGGAAATTTCTCTGGGATCCTACTCATTATCTCGATTAAATACCCAATCTACTAATACTTGTTATGAAAAAACTATTTTTTCTATCATTGCTGATTTTTTTCAGCACTGACGTTGCTTTTGCCTAGCCTGTAACTGCAAATTTTGATTTGAATGAAAAAAATCACATTGTCAATGAACAGATAATGATAATGGCCGTTATCTCAAATAATCCAGAAATTTCTCAATTTTGTATACCTTACACAAGTTAAAAATGAAGATGGTGCGGTGATCTCTTTGTCATGGTTAACTGGCTCACTGTTGCCTAAACAATCGTTTTCTCTTGCACAATCTTGGATTCCAGCCGAATCCGGGATTTATCATACTCATATTTTTGTTTGGGAGAGTGTTCATAATCCTGAAGCGTTATCACCGCCATTATCTATGATGATAAACGTGCATAACAGGGCTTCATAATAATTTTAAAATCATGCTTCATAATTCGGCAAACTCATCAACAGTCAGTTATAGCTTTTTTGATTAATCATCAGCAATTTTGATTCTACATTATAGTGTATATTATTATTACATATGCTTGATGCGAACCTTTTTGATGAGTTTTATTTTAATTGGTACATGGTTAATTTTGAAAAACTCTATCACAAGATTGCATTGCAGATAATTGGGAGATGCCATGGAGCAATCAAAATTACCAAGCATGGAAAAATTATTGAAGTCTATGATTCAAAACGCCATATCTGGAGTAAGGGGCTTGCAGGACTGATAATAAAAGAAGAATGTAAAAATGCTCATCTCAGAGATTGGGAATTTGCTAATGTCAGAAGCTATATTATCAAAGAATTATTGGCAAAATCTGATTACTAATATTCTACTTTTCTGATTATGTGGGGCTCTTTTAGCATTATAATGTCGTCTTTTCTTGATGACAATTCTACTTGTTTCAAATTATTACTGGTTATTACAATTAATGCCTCACATCTAGAACACAAAATAGTTTTTCCACCTGACCTATCTTCTCTGATGATCTCTTTTTCTAATTTATCTCCTTTCTCACATGTGGGACACAGTCTTGGTTCTTTAGAAATACTGATTATTTCCTTAATGAATATTGTTCTGCACACTAAATGACTGTTTTACAAGAACAAAAAAGAGTTTGTATTGCTAATTGGCATCCAGCAATTCTGTCCCAAACATCAAACCGTTTTAATTATTTGAAACAAAACGTTGGGTATTCTGTATATTTCCCAATCTAGCCAATTAACAAAAATAACTAGATCTTAGGTGAAATATGTCTTTGGTAATCTTAGATGCACTTTCTGATAATGTCGTTCACTGCCTTTGAATAGCTATAAGATGCATTTTGCTTTTGCATTTTCTTTGCTTGTATCATCCTAATCTTTTTGTCAAGTTCATTTTCGATCATAATTGTTACACGTCGAGTCATATTATGAAATTCTTAAACTCTGTATTTATGGGACACATAGAAAATATTCCTAGTGGTAATTGATTTCTAAATTATGAAAAATAAAAATTACAAGAATCTTGATTATTTTTTGAAAAAATTTGTACTAAATGTTAAATACTACATTTACATACACTAATTGATGTCGTTAGTTATAAAATCTGGCGATTAGGTTGCGCTGCCCCGCAGAACAATAAAGGCAATCAAGTGTTTAACATTTGACCATGAGAGGGAATCTCTCAACGTTCTGCAATTAAGGGGTTTGCGCCTTTTTAATTTAATATTGTTATTCTGATGATTTTATTTGAAAAATGTTTGCTGATTTTCGTTATGTTACTATCTCATCAAGACGGCCTTCTTCTTGCGCTCTCTTAATTTCCATGGCAATTCTTCTGCCAACACCAAAAGTCTTTCCATATTGATATTTTGTGTAGGGACTGGTTGTTGCAACGATTGGATTTCCAGGAACTCGCAATGAAACATCGTATACAATTAACTCTAAATCTTTGGTGATTACACTCTGAAGTGAAAATGGACCGATAATCCCCGGTACATATTCCTTTTTGACTGCTGCCACAAATTTATCGCCCATTTTGATGACCTTCTCAAGTAAAGACTCTCTGATGCTAGCAGGGGTGTGGCCTACCTCTATGTTTTGCAAGTCCATATCGATGTCTAACTGCTGTTTTGCAGGCAATGCATTGTAATCGTGAATATTTGTCTGCAGTCTTCTTTCAATACCGATAAAGTCAACTTGATCCGAAATTGGTGTGTGGAAGAAATTAAAATTCATGTATGTTCCTATAGCTAGTTCTTCAATACTTGATTTTTCAAGATCTTTTCTTGAGATTAATCCCTGTTTAATTTTTGCTTCTGATTTTTCTTTAAAATCTTTGTATGATGATACTGTAAAGAATGCTCTTTCTAGAGGTCTGTTTTTTTCTTGAACTTTAACAATGCATGGTTTGTTGATTTTTTTAGGATCTTTGAATAATTTTGGATACTTTATTCTGGCTTTTTCTAGCAGGTAGTACTGTCCTTTTTTAGCAGTTCGTTCTTCTGCTTGGAAAAGTTTTCGGTTTCCAAATATTGGAACCTTAAATGAATTTTCAATTGTTTTGTATCCTAGATATACAGTAAGTGATCTATGGGGAACTATGATTGTGTTTGAGTCTCGCAATCTTTTTTGGTTTTGTGCAGATGCCATGTCTTTGAATTTATTTAAAATTACGATCTCATCTGCAATTCTATGAAATCTTTGATATGGTCCTTCTCTGCCTTTTTGGCAAAATACTGTTGTTTGAAAATCTTCATCTTTTGCCCCATCCATTACTTCCAATGCTGAATGACTTCCCAAAACTCCGATTTTCACATCAGAGTAATCGTCAACTATTTTCTTAATCTCGGAACTTTTGATCACATTATGCTTACAGAATAGGATCTAATATAGCTAATTTTCAATAATTTAAGTCGTACAAAACACAATATTTTTCATCCTAGATGTTCAATATTACGTATGTTTTATCATTTTGAACTTCAAATGGCCGGAGTGATTTTACTGACTGCTATGGCAATCGGTGGAATTTCTTTGTGGATAAAGAGAAGAAAAGACCAAAAAGAATTAGAGCCTGCAGATACTGAGGAATCACAAAATTTCTAGTGCTAAGCATGATTGCATATCTAATAGATAAAATACTCTGACTTTGATGAATAATCATTGAAATTAATCATTGGAATCACTGGTAGTACTGGCGTAATTTATGGAATAAGGATGCTTGAGACATTAAAAAAATTAAACATTGAAACCCATCTCATTATGTCTGAATGGGCTACAAAATGTATCGCGATGGAAACAGAACATTCAATTGAATATGTAAAATCCATTGCCTCAACAGTATCTGATGAGAAAAATATGGCATCTAGTGTATCTAGCGGAACTCATAGAATTGATGGTATGATTGTAGCCCCATGCACCATGAAGACATTGTCTTCAATTGCAAATGGTTATGACGATACATTGATTTCACGTGCTGCTGGAGTTACAATAAAGGAATCCCGAAAATTAATTTTAATGGTAAGGGAAACACCAATGTCTGCAATTCATCTTGAAAACATGTTAAAACTATCTCGATTGGGTATTGTTATTTTGCCTCCCGTAACAGAATTTTATACAAACCCTAAATCTATTGATGACATCATTAATCACGGTGTCGGAAAATGTCTAGACCAATTTGATATAGAGCACAACTTATCTCCTAGATGGGGTTCTTTTTAAATTAACCTTGACAAAATTCTATTTGGAAAAAATAATTAACACCAATAGAGAATCTGTTTTTGAAGTATTTTCAAATTATGAAAATTATCAGAAATTATTCCCAGAACATTTTCCTTCAATACGTGTTAGATCTGTAAGAGAAAATGTCTCCGTAGTTG
>JABDKK010000220.1 GCA_013002265.1 Candidatus Nitrosopumilus sp.
GGACCCATCATCTGATTCATGTGTTGAGGGTTAGACATCATCATGTTGTGCATTTGCTGCATAGCTTGAGGATCATTCATCATGTTTCCCATCCATTGAGTCATTGCATCAGGGTTTTTCATCATTTGTTGCATTTGTTGTGAATTCATCATCATTGGTGATGTTGGGGTAGTTGATTGTAAAGCAGCATATCCTATTCCAAGTCCAGCAAAAAATACTCCGACTGCAACACCAATCAAAATTCCCTGACTAACCATGATACTAAATCGATTAAATCATACATAAACGGTCTAGAGATTTTCATTAATGATTCTTAAGATGTAGAATGTGTTAGTAGGAATCCGTAGAGGTGTGAACCTTTTGAGTTCTAAATAAATCCTATTGCAAGAGGTTAGCTATTAACGTAAAATCAACACATCATAGAAAGATGGGATTTTTTGATACTGAAAAAGGTGTAGATGAATACACCAAGATGGCAGAAGGTTATGATGGTACAGAACTAATCAAGATTTTACAAGAATATTTGTCTGAAAAATCCACAGTACTAGAATTAAGCATGGGACTTGGAAAAGATCTAGATATTCTTAGTAAAACATTCACAGTTACAGGTTCAGATAATTCTCAAGGCTTCTTAGATAAATACAAAAAAGAAAATCCTGAAGAGGGTTTACTAAAACTTGATGCGATTACTCTATCTAAAGATAGAACTTTTGATTGCATATACTCTAACAAGGTATCACATCATTTAACTCGAGAAGGCTTGAGTAAATCTATGAGGATGAAATGCACAAACTAAGCACTAAATATCAAATTGTTTTCTCATTTCAACAATACTAGAATAAAATGTGATAAAACCACTAGTTTGTTATTTTTCAAACATTACAACTATTATGGAGAAAATTTTTCACGCAGAGAAATAATTGAGCGTAAAATTAGTCCAGATATTCCTAAATTTGATGTAAGGAATTCAGATGCCCGCAAAAGAGGATTTTTTCCTCTAAAGCCTTCATCATAAATCATTTCAATTGACCCCTTGTCAGTTTCAACAAAAGAAGTGATTAAGCAATAGGTGCCTAATTTATCATCGATTCTTTCATTGTATAACCTTAATTCAACTTTTGAGATGGTAAAACCTTCTTGAACAAAGTTACCTGATGAAAATAAAACTTGAGTTTTATCGGGGTTCTTGCTGACTCTTTGTGGATCATGCAAATCAATTATTTTCATATTAAGATTTCAGCCTATTCGTAATTAAGTAGTATTTACTCGAAAATTCATAATAAAACACGACATCTATGCCAAATCTTCGCAAGTATTATTTACCGAGTCAATAAATTTTTTAAAATGGACCCCCACAAATTCCACGGTAAAAATATCCCACACATCAAATTGGATCCAAAAATGACAATAGAGGATCTCGTAGATGTCTTTGCCAGTTCAGGATTCAATGGAAGGCAATTAGGGGATGCTGCAAAATTATATGCTAAAATGATAGAAGAAGACGCAACCATTTGTCTCACTGTTTCAGGAGCTATGACACCAGTGGGATTTGGTGGAATTATCAAGACACTAATTGAAAGAGGTTTTGTGGACTGGATTATTACAACAGGAGCAAATGTATATCATGAAGATCATTTTGCTTGGGGATTACCAGTAAAACAAGGAAGTTTTGATGTTGATGACATGAAATTGTATGAAAATGAAATAGTCCGAATCAGAGATGTATACATTAAGTTTTATGAAACACTAGAAGCCGAAGATCAAGTTATTCAAAAAATGTTTGGGGAAGATTTTCCAGACAAGCCATTTACCACTGCTGAATTTTGTAATTTAATGGGAAAAATTAGCAAGGAAAATTCAAAGCATCCAGAGAAAAGCTTCGTTACAGCAGCATATGATTATGATGTACCTGTGTATATATCAACAATAAAGGATTCATCATTGGCATTAAATCTAGCAGTCCACCGATTAAGAAACAAAGAATACAATCTAGATTTTGTTAGAGAAATTATTGAACAGGCAGCTATTCTTTATGATTCAAAGAAATCAGGAATTCTAGAATTAGGTGGAGGAGTACCAAAGAATACAGCACAACAGACAGGTCCACTATTAGACCAAATTCTAAGAAGAAATGATGGCGGACAAGATTATGTAATTCAAATTACTGATGCACGACCAGATACTGGTGGACTATCAGGCGCAACATTACAAGAGGGAAAGAGTTGGGGTAAAGTACAGGATGCACACCATGGAATGATTACGGTTTATGCAGATGCAACAATTGCATTTCCAATTTTGGCACTCTATGTTCTTAGCAATCAGAAAAAAAGAAAGCCAAAAAGACTGTACAAAAAATTAGATAAACTGTATAACAAATTAAGCGAAGATTATTTTAAAAATCCAATCAATAAAAATAGAATTAAAAAAGGAGATTAAAATTTGTCAAATCTAGCGCGTTCTAGATCTCTATCATCTTTGGATTCTTTTTTCCATTCTTTGTAATGTTCTTTACAAAGAACTGTTTTTTTTCCTGTAGAATTTACTCGTAATCCGGCATTTTCAACTTTAGTAGTATTTAGAGAACGCGCACCGTCTTTATCGCATCCCTCAACATTACATTTTGCGCCTTTTGATATAACACCCATAAAATCAAGTATTCAAGATGTTATTTATATTTGAAAAATTCCAGATACACAGAATTTTTGTAATAGAAATGTTGTTCCAAATGGTACATCGTTTATAAGAGGAATATTTTAGTCACAGTTTATGGGTGGAGCAAAAAAGCCAACAGCTGCAAATAAAGACAAATCTGCAAGTAAGGAACCAAAGAAAAGTAAAAAGGACAAAGGAGACAGCGGTACGAAGAAAGCAGAAATTACAGTTATAGTAAACGAACAACAAGCTATGAAAATTATTCAAAACTCAAAAGTTGTAACTGTTCAAGATCTAGCCAGACAAACAGGAGTTAAAATATCTGCAGCAAACGCATTTCTAAAAGAATCAGCAAAAAATGGCACCGTTAAAAAAGTAGGCGGATATTCAGGTCATCATCTGTATCAACCCGTTTCTTCATAGATAGAAAAAACATCTCCGGATTTTACATTGTTTAATAATTCCAAATTTTCACCTAGTCTTCCAATAGGAGTCATTGTTTTTCCAAAAACCACATCTTTTGTAAAAAAGCATATACTTCCAGTAGATGGCAAAAAAGCAATGTCGCCTTTCTTAAATTCAGATTTTGCCCTTTCTATTCCAGAATCTATAGTTGTTTCAAAATACAAAATACTTTTTCCAAGATGATGTGCATGTCCCTCCAATGGCAGGGATCTTAT
>JABDKK010000006.1 GCA_013002265.1 Candidatus Nitrosopumilus sp.
ACTTCGGATAACTCATGAAATTCATTTTTTCTATCAATGTTTAATGTTTTTAGTGCTTCTTGGATTTTTTCTTCGGTATATTGTGGACTGTTTAGCATGTACATGCCTTTGATACTCATATTTTGGACTTGTTGGTTTGGTAGTTAAACCAATTCTAGGTTCTCAAAGATGAAAATCATATTTCTGGATTAATTAGAAATAATCTGCCCAACCTCTTTTCATCAAGATTTCTGCAGTAGACCCAGTAACACAGATTGCTTTGCCGTTACTGTTTTTCATTAGCAACTCTAGCCCTTCATTGCAAGTAACATCTCCAGGCTCAATTTCAGTCATCTGTTTGTTGGGGGATGGGTATTTTGATTCAAAATCAAAATAAATGGGCGAGCTATTGACGTCCTTTCCTTTAATGTCAATTTGATACTCTCCAAATTCCATTAAGACATCAGTACTTACATCTATAGTAAATCTAGAATCTTTCAACAATATGTTTTCAGAATATATTGTAATGCCACTTGGAGAGATAATTTCAGGTAAGATTTTGTCTAGTTGACTAGGGTTTTTAATTTCCCCCGAAATTGTAATAATATCTCCTGGAAGGTATGTTTGTTTATCAGTTATGGTAATAATTTGGTTGATCAAAACAAATGGTTTTTGTGAAAATTCACCTATCACATCTGTTCCAACAACTTTAACCTGTGATGTATGTCCCTCTAAAGGAATAGTTAGTGTTGTACCACTTTTAGTAGATTCTGAATTATAATTCATTATTTGGTTATCACCAACCCAAACAGATTGTGGATTCTTTATCAATTCTTGAGGAAGATACACTACAAATACATCATTATCGATTTTTCCAACAAAATCAAAAATTAACATGTTTCGTGTATTGTCTATTTTGATGTCAGAAAGGTTTCTTTTCACTTTGTAGGGGATATCAAATGTAACATCAGATATGTCTGATCCAACATTATGGATTACCTGAAAATCTTCTGGAAGATCAACGACATTGATAATTCCTGTCATCCACGGATGAATTGTACAGAAATATTTGAATTCTCCAAGTTCGTCTTGGGTAAATAATCTAACAAATTTTTTTCCTTCATCTAGAATACTAGTAAACTTTCCATCTATTCCAGTTTCTAAAGAACCTGAAGTAACTGTATGTGTTTCCCTATCTGAATTTCCCCATTCAACAAGGTCTCCGGGTTTAATGGATATCTCTTGAGGGATAAAGTGATTTGAAGAGCTAATTTCAGAAGCTCCTGGCGGGATTTGAATATTCCAAACATCTGCAAATGAATCGCTAATGGGAATTAACAAGAGAGGCAGAAATAGAAGATAAACGATCCTATTCATGCAATTACTTGATCTTCCACTATATCAAAATCTCACATGATTGTCAATTTTGAAAATATGATTTTGGCATAATTGAGAAGATTGGTTGTGCTGTGCAGAAATGAGTTAAACTTTTTCCTTACAAATTTTTTTGTGTTTTCTTAGATTTTCTAAAGAATGAAATTCAGTACCGCATGCCCTACATTTTTCCTTTTTCTTATTATGTGCGATTTCTTGATGTTTTTCTAATCTTTCAGGATACTTGAACCTAGAACCACATTTTTTACATTTTAGTTTTCTTTCACTATCTACTGAATCCATGCTTTATTTGATATCATCTAGATACATGCTTAAGAGTTAGGTCCTACTTGTACTAGCTCTGAATCAAAACAATTTGCAGTCCCTTTAATTCAAAAGAATCATCAGTGTGACTAGAGATTAAATTATTATGAAAAAACAAACTAAAGAACCACAGATAAATAAAAACAACAAAACAAAGCCTGAAAATTTAATGAAAAAAGAATACAGCGAGGATTTAGAGAAATTAAAAAAAGAGATCAAGGAAGAGCATGTATAAGATAGAAGCAGTTGTAAGAAATTCAGTTTTTTACGAAGTGAAAAAGGCATTAGTAGAAGTAGGTATTGTAACGTTCTCAGCATTTCAAGTTCAAATTACAGGAATTCATCATTCCCACAAAGGACTAAGAACCAATTCACACAACTATATCCCAAAATCCAAAATTGAGCTTCTTTGTACTGATGAGGATAAAGATAAAGTAATTGAGATTATTCAAAAATCTGCAACTACAGGTGAAAAAGGAGACGGCATAGTGTTTTGCTATAAAATTGAGAATTTAGTGAAGATTCGAGATGGTAAAAATGACAGAGAGGCATTAATATGATTATAGAATTACAAGTACAAAATTATTCTATTTTATTAAATAAGGAGAATTTTTTATACGGTAAAAGCAGTGAGAAACTATAATGTCTGATTTTGTTTTACCTAAATTGCCATATGCATACGATGCACTAGAGCCCCACATTGATGCTCAAACTATGGAGATTCAC
>JABDKK010000011.1 GCA_013002265.1 Candidatus Nitrosopumilus sp.
GAGATTGGCCCCATGTTATCTCTGGCTTCCAGTAAAATATCCCCAGGTAAAGCAATTGCTTTGATCATCTCATTTTCATCTTTGTTTCTCCCAACAACTAATTTTGTTTGTTCATCTAATCTAAAATGTCTTCCAATTTTTAACAAATCAACATCATTGATTGTTGGAGTTTCAGTATGTTCAAACAAATCTTTTGCCTTGACACCAAATTGTGGATCTGTTAGCAGACAACCTCCTCCTGCATTAGGTGGATTTTCAATTCCATATTCTTTTGCCATATCTAGTTGATTTCTTCTTGTTCTTCCTCTAATCATTCCGAGGTTTTCTCTTTTGATTAATCCTTCTTTTTCTGGATCTGTTTTTGGTAGTAATCCTGCTGATAGTGGTCTTACAATTTTTCCAACTAATCCTGATTCTTTTTCTATTGTTCTTAATGCGGGTCCATGCTGACTCATTGGTCTTTGTCCTAAAACTTCTCCTGAAATAATAAATTCTGCACCGATTTCTTCCATGTGTTTTTTTGCAGCATCAAACATCATTGATCTACAATCAATACAAGGATTAAACCCTGCACCAATTCCATGTTTTGGATGTTTTAACATCTCGATGTATTCATCACCAAGATAAACAGTTTTTAAATTTACATTAAGATCGTCTGCTCTCTCTCTAATCTCAAAACCACAACCTCTACCACAATCAAAATCACAAAACGGAGTTTTAATTGCAACAGCTGAAACATCAAAACCTTGTTCTTGCATCATTCGTATTGCAAGCTGGCTATCTAGGCCACCAGATAATAAAGCAACCACTTTTTTCTTTTCTTTTTCTTCTGTCACATTTATTGGGTTTAAAATTCCATATACAAACTTTACATCATACATAAATTGAGAAAAAACTTTGTTGTAATGTGAAGCAGCGCAGAAAAAATCTACTAAAACATGCTCAAAAAATAGGATGTGATACATTGGTCACTTTTGAGCCTGAAAATCTCTATTATATGACTGGATTTTGGGGTGAAGCAATAGGGTTACTTGAAAAAAATGGTAAAACAACCATCATTGCTCCAGAACTTGAAGTAGGAAGAGCAAGGGATGAATCTGAAGATTGTGATGTGATAACTGCTGAACGTGGAACTGGCTTGCTTTCATCATTGATAAAGAAAATAAATAAAAATCAAGTTTGCACTGACTGTCAAAATTACTCTGTAATGATGTCCCTGAAAAAATCTATTCCAAAAATAAAATCATCAACAGAACCATTTTACAATTCTAGAATTATTAAAGATGAAAAAGAAATCAAAATTCTCAAAAAAGCTTCTAAAATAATTGATGAAATGTTTGAATTGTGCTCAAAAAAGATCAAAGTTGGTCAAAAAGAATCAGAATTACAAACAATTTTGATGACATATGGTATGGACCAGGAAATGTTTGATACTGGCTACAAATCAACCCTCAATCCACTAATAATTGCAGGAGGCCCAAATGGTTCATTGCCTCATGCCCAAGTTACAAAAAGAAAATTCAAAAAAGGTGATCTAGTTGTAACTGATCTCACATTAAGATACAAAGGATATGTTTCTGATGCAACTAGAACTTTTGCATTAGGGAAAATATCTTCCCAAGCAAATGAGGCTTATAAAATTGTCCAAGAATCTCAAAGACTTGGTTTAAGATCTGTTAAACCTAATGTAAATTGTAGTGATGTAGATGCAGCTTGTAGAAGATACATTGAAGAAAAAAATTATGGAAAATACTTTATTCATTCCACCGGTCATGGAATTGGATTAGAAGTACACGAACTACCAACTATATCTTATCGAAGCAATACAAAATTAAAAAAAAACATGGCAATTACGGTTGAACCTGGAATCTATATTGAAAATAAATTTGGAATTAGAATAGAAGATTCGTTGATTGTAAAAGATCATCCGATAATCATGCATAAGTTTACTAAAGATCTAGTAACAATCTGAGCCTAATCATAAAAATTTACTAAATTAATGATATGTTTTGATTCAGAATTATTAGATGTTATTTTATTTGAATTGATATCCACTGTCCAATCAAAATTCATTTCTCCTTTATATGATTTAAAATTCAATATTACCTGATATTTTTCAGATTTCACACTGGAAACAATCAACTCTACTGTTGTTTTTTTATTATCAAAAATTTTTTCATCTGGATATTCATCTTCAATTTTATTTGATATTGCCTCAAGAACAGTCAATCCAGTCTCATTTGGTCCACTATACTTCATCAAAACATCTACTGGTTTTTGTTGTTCTACTGTTAACTCAGGAAAACTACTTTCTAGACTACTTTTTGTTAATTCTGGAATTACAAATACAACAAATAATGCTAAAATAGCTAGATAAATTGGGGCTCTTTTTTTCAAAAATGACTTAAAATCAGATTTTTTTGGTTTATCTTTTTTCTTATTATCTTTGACCAATTCTTCTCCTGATTAACTGTGTTTTGCAGTTGAAATTAAAACTTGCCAAGGAAATACAATCTCACCATTTTTCTTTGTATATGGTTGTGTTTTATCTTTAACCATGGCTTTCAATTCTTTTCTTTTTGTATAATCTAAATTATTTAGTTTCTCTTTTAGGGGCTTTGCAATGTATTTGAGATAATTTCTCCAATAATCACTAAACTTTCCAGGACTATAATTAAAAACAAATTCTTTCATATTTATTTTTGAGAATTCTGCATTTTTCACAATATCTTTTAGTGCTGACTTTGTTCCAAATCTATCTAGATCTGGTGATCCTGGTGGTACATAGTCAGGGATAAATTCTGTAACAGA
>JABDKK010000016.1 GCA_013002265.1 Candidatus Nitrosopumilus sp.
GGCATCAGTTACACATGTGCCTAACTCAACATTGTTTGTAACAGCAGCAATTGCAGACAACATTACCCAAGGATCTAAAACTATGGCATTTTTCCATTGGGGGACATTTGTATGGTCCATATAGAAGATAGAGTCATATCCTGTTTTATCAGCAAGCATACAGGCAGTTAAAATCTGATCCTCAGTGTAGCCTGCTCTGGCAACATTTAGTCCGTTTTGAATTCCAAATTTAATATCCTTTCGAGTCACGTACAATTCCCTCAGAGTATTAGAATAAAAAGTTTAACCAAGCTGCCAATTTCGTAGTTTTCAAGAAAAATAGTAAAAAAAAGTAAAAAAAATGAATTTTTTACAAATTGCCTGCTTTGATATCTTCAAGACATTTGACAACATCTTCTTTAGATATTGGGATTGGGTTTGGATCCAAATGTCCTCTGTCAGTCATTACGACATCTGCAGCTTCGGAGACATCAGCTTTGAGTTCTAATTTCTCAAATCCTAGTTTCTCCATAGCCTCTTTGAATCTATCATAGAAGATTGATTTGTTATGCTTGTGTGCAACTGTAGTACAAGATGATAGTGAATAACCATGAGGTACTCCTTCATTTGAGAAAACGTAAGACAATGCGTGTCCTAATGTTGTAGAGCAATTTCCAAATCCCATTCCAGATAACATTGAACCGTATGGATAGTTCTCTGGTTTATCATTCATAATTGCATCATAGAGAATCTCAAATGCTTGTTTGCACAGTGTTCTTGTCAAATCATTTCCCAATTTGCTGTCATAGCCTTCAGTTGCTTGGGCACATGCATCACAAACTGAGTTATTTACAATTTGTTGCGGGGTGCCTTTCAAAAAGTATGAATCAACAACGGCCATATCTGCAAGGAATCTGTCTTCATGTAGCAGTTTCTTTTTGCCATCAAATTTTAAAACGCAGTATGTTGTCATTTCAGCTCCTGTTCCAAATGTAGTAGGGATCAAAATCTTCTCTACACCAAAATCTTGAGCAGAATATTTTACAACATCTAATGAGCTTCCTCCACCTAATCCAATTAAGACAGATGGTTTTTTGTCTTTGAATTCAGCAATCAATGAATTTACATCATCAATTGAAGGTTCTGGCTTTACTTTGTCATAAAGCATGTAATCTTGAATGCCCATTTTATCTAGCCACTTTCCAGATAATTCTGGAGGGGCTGTTGTTACCACAAGAGCATTTTTTGGATACTCTGTTTCACTAAGTGCGTTTTCACCAAAATTGATAACTTTTGGAATTCGTACTGTGTGCATAACTCAAAGATATTATTGATTATTATTATATGTTGCAACGAAAAAGTACATAAAATCTAACTTTCGCTTTTAGGAATTGGTTTTTTTGATAACAACCCCATAATAGATTGATTTGTCACAATTCCTATAATTTTTCCATTTGGACTAGGTTCAGTAACCGGGATCATATCATAAGGATGAGAATTCATTTTTTGAATTACAGAAAACAGATACTCTTGAGGAAGTACTGTGTTGAATTTTCTATTCATGATATCCTGTGCAGTGTATTTATCATAGCTGTTTTTGTGAACCTTTGATAGATCTTTTTGAGAAATTATACCTACAGTCTGATCAACATCATTTACCAAGCAGGGTATCTTGGATAAATCATATTTTTCCAAAATATCTTTAATTTTTTCATTTTGGAAAACTGTTGGATATTTTGTAATCATTACATCTTCAGCTTTTTTATCAGACACGGCACGTCGGAAATAGATTGGAAACATTGCAATCTCTAGATTTCCAACCTTGACTTGAATTACTTTTTTTAATTTACGCTGCAATTCAACACTAGATATAACCATTGTAATCAGAGTTCCTAAAACAAGCAAAGAGAACATATTCTTATCAACAATATCTACTTCAAGCAGAGACAAAAGAAGGGCAAGATCTACTGCACCCTTGGACATAACACCATAGGCAACAGTGGTTGCAGGATACATTCGTGCTATGCGAACAGCTATCCAAGAGGCTACAAACTTTACTCCAACAATAATTCCTATAAAGACTGCAATTACCCAAATTGGAATCTCCAAAAAGCCAGTTGTAAAATGCAGCCCTATTCCTGCAAAAAATATTGGAATAAAAACACCATATCCAATTACATGAATATTTTGAGAAATCTCAGTATAATCTTCTCTATTCATTCTAGATACTGCAACTCCCAAAAGCAGTGCACCTATTGCGCCATGTATTCCACTTAATTCTGCAAAGTATGCAACTAAAAGGATCATGCCAACAACTAACCCAAAATAAATTAGTTTGACTTGGAAATGCTTTCGAATAAATCTGAAAAATCGCGGAACAACAAACTTTGAGACCAATCCAGCAACTACAAAAAAGATTATCATCTTTGCAAACAACCACAAGAATTCAGAAATTTCGGGGTTGTCACTTTGATTTACTTGAATTAGAACACTTGTAATGATAATTGCAATAAATTCAACAATTGCAGTCACTGTAAATATTTCCAGACCAATGGTAGAGCGAAGTTTTCCCAAGTCAGTGAGAATTTTTGCAGTAACACCAAGACTTGATGCAGCAATTACACTTGCAATTGCAAATGCATGAATGAAATTCATATCTAATGCTAACCCAAAAATTCCTGCAGTTACAAATGGAATCAAGAATGCAACAGCAGAGCCTGCAAAAATTCTTCCTCGCATTACTTTGAATAATCCTGCAATATCAATTTCTTCTAGTCCGATTAAGAAAAATAAGAAGAATACACCTATTGATACAAAAAGATCAATTGCCTCCACTGGTTGAACAATTGCAAATAATGCAGGACCAACAATTATTCCTGCCAAAACATTTCCTATAATGGTTGGCTGATTAATTCTATGCATTAGTTCACCAAATAATTTAGCTGATACAATTAGGACTGCAAGATAAAGAATGGATTCAAAAACCAAGGCTAAGAAAGACTAGTAACGTGCGTTATTATATCTTGGTTGAATGACAGGTAGTATGATCATACAAAATTTTAAGGAATTGGCAAATTCTGATAAAAAGAAAGATTGTCTTGAAATTTTAGAGGCAGGACTGCAAGCTGCAAAACCAGAAAACATTATTCCAAAATTTGTAATGCCAAATAAAATCAAAATCAATAATAATGAAATTAAACTTGATAAATTTTCAAACATTTACTCAGTTGCATTTGGAAAAGCTGCAGATTCTATGACTAGAGCACTGAATGCGATAGTTCCAATAAAAAATGGAATAGTTGTAATTCCAAAAGGTTCTAAATCAACTATCAAGGGCAAAAAATTTCAGATTTTTAATTCTAGACATCCAAAACCAGATAAAACAAGTGTAAAAGCTGCAAAAGAAGTGATAAAGTTTATTGAAAACAGACGAAATGATGAACTGGTAATTTTTCTAGTTTCAGGTGGTGGCTCATCCTTACTTGCAATGCCAAATGAAATAACCCTTGATGATAAAATACATGTTACAAATTTACTTTTAAAATCAGGAGCTACAATTCAAGAGTTCAATTGTGTAAGAAAGCACCTATCGAAAATCAAAGGCGGGAAACTAGTTGAAGATATGAAATGCAGTGGCATAAGCTTAGTAATGTCAGATGTTGAAGGCGATGATCTATCAGCTATTGCATCAGGAACTACATACATGGATAACACAACATTTTCAGATGCCATAGATATTTTAGAAAAATACAAACTCAAAAGAAAAACGCCAATTGAGGTTTTACAAGTATTAGAAAAAGGAAAAAAGGGTCAATCCGAAATCATTGTAAAAAAACCCATGATAAAAAATTACGTCATTGCAAACAACAACGATTGTCTTAATGAGATGAAAAAAGTCGCAAAAAGCAAGGGCTACAATGTAAAAACAATGCAGATTTTTGGAGACATTAAAGAGGCAGTAAGAAAAATTCTTGAAAACATATCTGATGAGCAAAAATCATGCCTGATTTTTGGGGGAGAAACTACTGTCAAGGTTTTAGGAAAGGGTATGGGAGGAAGAAATCAAGAATTGGTTCTAAGACTGTTAAAAAATACACAGAAATTAAAAAAAATGGTCATTGCATCTCTTGGAACAGACGGAATTGACGGTAACTCTGTTTTTGCAGGAGCAATTACAGAAAATATCAAAGTAGATTTGAAAACAATGAAAGAATTTCTCAAAAATAGTGATTCTGGAAGATTCTTTCAAAAACAAAAGGCAAACATTGTAACTGATTTTACACATACAAATCTAATGGATATAGGGATAATTTTGAAATGAGCAATTTAAAAAATATTCAAAATTTTTACTTAAACTAAACAAATAACCAATCAATAGTGAGAGTCTTTGAAATAGGATAATCGCTTAATCAATACATGATAAAAAATGAAAAGGGATTTTGCAATAATGAAAAATGCAAGTGTGACTGTCACAAGGGATCAAGTTTTAGGAGAGGGAACAGTAGGAGGCAATATTGCTAGAAAAACAATTCAATGGTCGCAGTGTGGTTTGAATGATTTCTTTGGCATCTCATGATTGTCATTCTCAGATGATTACAGCTAAACAAACCGCACGAAGATCCTGTTAAATTTTCAGTACACATAGTTCAGTCTAGCGGAAGATTATCGTTAAAATCAATGATAAGGATTATCTGGAATTCCAGTCGGCAGATGAGCATTCAGGTCCAGAGTCGATGAGAAGATTTCAGAGATTATTCAGTATTATATCATTATTGAACGTAATAGAAAGAGGCATTCTCACCATAGTTTGTTTAATGTAGGGCAAAAAAGAAAAAATATTGACATCCATTGAGTAAAATAAAATTTCAATCAAAGAAGCAAACAAAAAAGATATCCCTAGAAAAAAAGACAGTGTTGGCAATAATCATATTTTTTTCAGCAATTGTGTTCTACTCGTCTGTCATTTCTCCTGAAACAGGTGAAAAAATACTATATGGTAAAAATCCTCCTGGTAAGAGTTCAATAGACATAGAATACAGTGAAATTATTCTCTCAGGTAATTATGAGTGCATGGAATCTGCATCATCAAAAGCAAATGGAAATCTACCTACTTTTGTGGAAGAATTTAACAAATGCAATACAAAATCATAACATTACGATAGAACCTTGACATTGGTATCATCTGCCACTATCCTTTTTGATGAACCTCGCAATACCTCATGATGTCCCGACAAAACAGCTTTGTGTTGTTGCCACAAAAGTAAAACTGCATCACCTTGACATAGCCTTCGGCGCTGCAATAGAGAGCGTTGCAGATCAGGATCATGGGTCACTTGTGAAATTATTAGAAAGATAGGTTATTGTGAAAAAAAGAGAATCACTGTATGAAATATGCCTGAAAGTGAGAAAGGCATTCCTCATACAATTCTGCCGAATCTTCATGAAGCAGACAACCACAAGCAAGCTTCACAAACCTATCTTGCTCAAAACTGAATTCATCCATGAATTCACTTTTCAAAATTTGTTTAAAACTCCGATGAACAATTTCTCAGTGAGTGCTAAATAGAAAATTCGCAGATAACTCTTGTTGACAGTAATTTACATTCCAGTTCGACCATCAAGAAGAGATTATGATGATAACGAACAAGAAGATACAGCATAGATTATGTCCATGTATCTAGTCCATTTGAGGATTCTTTCTTCTGCTTCCATTTGTGTTCGATCTGCAGATGAACCTCAAGTTTGTGTGGAGTGTCCAATCTAACATCACAAAGCATACATCGATAGGACATGGAATTAAAGGAGATGATTTTGGAATTAAAGAGGGAGGTTATTGTGCGGGTTTTCTAGGACTTTACAATCTCAAAAACGTACTCATGCACACACTTCATATTATTTCCGTGTGTCTTGTTCCAGTTGTTCCAAAACGCCTTGATTGCTGCAAGTGGCAATCTAATGTAATTGGGAGAATTCACCTTTTTTAGATGCATAACATAATCTTCGACCATAATCTGCATTTTTCCCACTTCAATACCTGCCAAGGAATCATAATCCTTGATTTGGTAAAATTTTTGAAAATTATTCAAATGATAGAGATATGTTTTTTTTTTTGTTGCATCGGATTTTATCGAATTTTCAAAAAGAAGAACACTACGCTGCTGCATGATCTTTTAATAGAATAAAGTGGTATTTTAACCAGACATTTCC